>JANMJF010000417.1:0-5136 GCA_031371245.1 Pseudomonadota bacterium
GCCTTGCGTACCTTGGGCGAACAGAGTGCCGCTGCGGCGGACGCCAGTCAGGCCGCCGGCCATGCGCTGGAACTCGCCAATGCGCGTTTCCAGTCCGGCGCGACCGGCTATCTTGATGTGCTTGAGGCGCGGCGCGCGCTGATTGGCGTGCGGCGCCAACAGAAGCAACTCGACGGTGCGCGGGCGGCGTCGGCTGTGGGCCTGGTCAAGGCGCTCGGCGGCGGTTGGTAAACAACATCGCGCGTCTCGCCGGCATTTCTCGCGCTTTTGCATCCGCGCACTGCCGGCAGGTCACGGCGGGCAGTGACCGTCGGCGCAAGCACAGCGGGCGGCGACTTGGCCCGCGCCTATTGCTGGGCATAGCCGCGCTGTGGATGACGGGGCTTGTCTTGGCAGCGCCTTTGCCCGCTACGCCCCTTGAACAGGCCCATTACCAGCGCATCAGTCGCGCGGCCGAGATCAGCGCCGACCTCGATGCCCTGGCCGCAGCCAGCCCGCTGGCCCGTAAAGAGGTGGTGGGCGAGTCGGTCGAACGACGTCCGATCGAAACCCTGGTGTTGTCTACCCATCAAGCCGCTGGGCGTCCCCGAGTATTACTGGTCGCAACCCAGCACGGTGCCGCCGAGCCGGCCGGTGGCGAGGCTATGCTGAGTCTTGCGCGCCAGCTACTACAGGGTGATTTGCGCCCGCTGCTGGAAGATATCGACGTGGTGCTGCTGCCCGACGCCAATCCCGATGGGCGCGATGGCGGGCATCGCTCCAACGCCCGTCACGTTAATCTCAACACCGATTTCGTATTGCTCTCGCAGCCCGAAAGCCAGGCGTTGGTAGCAGCGCTTGAGCGTTATCAGCCGCTGGCAGTATTGGACGTGCATGAATCGGCGGTGCTGAAACGCCAGACCTTGGCGCGCGAAGGTTATCTGACAGATTTTGACGCGCAGTTCGAAACCGCCAACAACCCGGCCATTCCCGCCGCGCTACGTGACTACGGTCAGCAGCACCTGCCGCCGGCCTTGTTAGCGGCGGTGCGTGCGGCCGGCCTGCCGGCGCAGCGTTACATCGGCGAGATCACCAGTGCCGGCCAGCCGATTACGAATGGTGGACTGAGCTTGCGCAATTTCCGCAATCTGGCCGGTATTTCTGGCGCGCTGGCGGTGCTGGTCGAAACCAAGCTGGACTCGCGCGACGAGCACTGGCCGAGTTATCGCAATATCGAGGTACGGGTGGCGCGCTCCCTGATCTGCCAGCGCGCGTTTCTGCGTCTCGTGCATGCCGAGCGCGAGACCCTGCGTGGCCAGTCGTTGCGCGCGCGCGCCGCCGTGCAGAGTGAGCCGCTCGCCCTGTATGCCGCCTATGTCGAAGACCTCGAGCATCCGCGCGTCGACATCGTGTTGCGCCGGCTGGACAACCATGAAATTGAGACGCTGCACTTCGCCGATCACCGGCGTGTGGCTAGCGCCGATGTCATTGCGATGCCCGTCGCCTACGTCGTGACGCACGCCTCTGACGCTCTGCGCGCGGCCCTTGAACGCCATGGCATTGAATACGCAAGCCAGTCACAGGGCGTAGAACTAACGGTAGTGGCCGAGCGCTACGGGCCGCTGCCTGCGGCTGACGGCCGCGTCGCGCTACTGGCCAGCACCACGCGGTTCATCACCACGGCGGCTGACACGCTGATCATCAATGTGGCGCAGAGTCACGGACGCCTGGTGCCGCTGTTACTCGATCCGCGTTCGACTAGCAGTCTGTTCCGCCTGCCGGAATTTGCGTCCGAGCTGGTGCCAGAGCGCGAGTTCGGTGTGTATCGCGTGCACACGGGTGTGACGCGCGCCGCGCCGACCGGCGAGTAGGCTGTAGCCGTGCTCGTCACCCCACTTGAAATGCAGGGCCATGGGCGGCTCTCAACGCCGGAGGAGATCACCACTTTCCTCACGCGACTGGCCCGCTGCGTGCCGGGCGCGCAGCTGTGGCCGCTCGGTGATTCGGCCGGCGGGCGAGCGTTGACGGCGCTGCGCATACCGGCGCGGAGCGCGCAGCCGGCGAGCCTGCGGGTGTTGCTGGTGGGTGGCCAGCACGGCGCTTCCGAAGCCGCCGGCGGCGAGGCTTTGTTGGTGCTGGCCCGCGAGCTGGTAACGGGCGGGGGCGGTGCCGGCATCGACCACCTTGAGTTTGTTATTTATCCCGATGCCAATCCCGACGGGCGTGCGCTCGATTCCAGTCGCAACGCCTGCGAGGTCAATATCAATCGCGATTTTGTGTTGCTCACGCAGCCTGAGACGCGCGCGCTGGACCGACTACTGCGCGAGTTCGCCCCGCACGTGGTGCTCGATGCCCATGAATCGGCGATTCTCAAGCCCAAGTCGCTGGCGCGCGAGGGTTATATGACCGACTTCGAGACCCAATTCGATTGCGCTAATAATCCGGCTATCCCGGCCGCGCTGCGTGACTACGCAGAGCATGTGATGCTGCCCGCGTTAATCGCGCGGGTGGCGTCGCGCGGCATCCCAGCGCAACGCTACATCCGCGAAATCCTCTCGTTGTCCCAAGCCCTGACCCATGGCGGACTGACGGCGCGCAAGTTTCGTATTCGCGCCGGCTTGAGTGGCGCCTTGTCCTTTCTGCTCGAAACGCGCACCGATCCCAAGCAGGGCCACTACCCTAGTTATCGCAACATCGCCGTGCGTGCCGCCAAACAGTTACTCGCCCAGCGTGTCTTCATCGCACTGCTCGCCGAACAGCGCGCGGCCATCCTCGCGCTGCTCGACGGCCATGCATTGAGCACCGCTCCGCTGGCCCTGGACCCCACCTATACCTCCACCGGACCTGAGCGCAGGCTGCGCATTCCATTGCGCGCGATCGCCGACGGCGAACTGCGTGAGTTCGACTTCCCTGATCATCGCCGCGTGGTGTGCGGGCCGAGCGTGACTCTCGCCGCGCAGTACTGGATCACCGCGCAACAGCCGGCCTTCGCGCGGCTGCTCGATACCCATGGCTTTCCGTATCAGACGCTGACGGCACCGCTAGAGCGTGCGTTGATGCTGCAGACCATGCCGGCGGCCGGCGCGGCTTGGCCGGCGGCGCGGCGC
Source organism: Pseudomonadota bacterium (assembly GCA_031371245.1). Lineage (GTDB taxonomy): Bacteria > Pseudomonadota > Gammaproteobacteria > JADJYF01. Next base: position 3,087 of record JANMJF010000417.1, read on the forward strand.
GAAGTTCGCCGTCTCCCGAGCGGCAGTCTGCAGGTGCCGGTCGCGGGGCCGCGCGCACGGCTGCTGGCCTTGTTGCTCGAACCGCGCTCGACCAGCAGCGTATTTCACTACGGCGCCTTTGCGCAGCTGCTGAGCGCGGGCTGCGAGTGTTTCGTGTGGCGCGACCACGAAAGCAGCTGACGCGGCCAGCGAGTGTGACCCATTGGGCAGTGCAGACTGTGAAATTTCCGCAGCGAATGCGCTAGTCGTCACCGCCATGGGGCATAATGCGCCGGTTTTAGCCAGTCGGCTCTGCCGGCTCCATTCAACATCCATCCTGAATTGCTGAACGCAAGGAGACAGTGCGTGCGGTCAAGCTACCTTTTTACGAGTGAATCCGTGTCCGAAGGGCATCCCGACAAGGTCGCCGACCGCATCTCCGATGCGGTGGTCGACGCTTATCTGGCCGCCGAGCCCCAAGCGCGCGTCGCGGTCGAAACCCTGTGCACCACCAACCGCATTGTCATTGCCGGGGAAGTGCGTGGACCTGACAGCATTACGTCTGAAACCATCGAGACCTTGGCGCGCGATGCGGTTAAAGCCATTGGCTACGAACAGGACGGTTTTCATTGGAAGAATGCCGACGTCAGCTGCTATCTCCATAAGCAGTCCTCCGACATCGCCCAGGGCGTCGACAGCGCCGCGAACAAGGACGAAGGCGCGGGCGATCAGGGCATCATGTTCGGCTATGCCTGCCGTGAGACCGAGGTGTTGATGCCGGCGCCGATCTACTACTCGCATCGTATCCTGCAGGAGCTTGCGGCGGTTCGTCACAGCGGCAAAGAGCCCGGTCTCGGGCCCGATGCCAAGAGCCAGCTGACCCTGCAATATGTCAATGGCAAGCCGGTTCGCGCGACGTCAGTGGTGGTCTCGACTCAGCATGCGGAAAAACTCTCGCAGGCCGATGTGCGTGAACTGGTGCGTCCCTATGTACTCGCCGTGCTGCCGGAAGGCTGGATGTGCGAGGAGCAAGAGTTCTACGTCAATCCGACTGGCCGCTTCGTGATCGGTGGGCCCGATGGTGATGCCGGCCTGACTGGCCGCAAGATCATCGTCGACACTTATGGTGGCGCTGCGCCCCACGGCGGTGGCGCATTTTCGGGTAAGGACCCCAGCAAGGTCGATCGCTCCGCTGCTTACGCGGCGCGCTATCTGGCTAAAAACGTGGTGGCAGCCGGCTTCGCCGAGCGCTGCACGATTCAGCTCTCCTACGCTATCGGCGTGGCCAAGCCGCTATCGCTCTACGTCGATCTGCACGGCACCGGTCAGGTCGACGAAGCGCGTCTTGAGCAGGCCCTGGCGGAAGTCATGGATCTCTCACCTCGCGGTATTCGCCAGCATCTCGAACTCAATCGTCCGATCTACGAGCGTACTGCGGCCTACGGCCATTTCGGCCGCGCACCCGAAGCCGATGGCGGCTTCTCGTGGGAGAAGACCGATCTTGCCGACAGCCTGCGTCACGCGCTCGCTTGAGCGCGTTGAGATCCACAGCCGGCACCGTAGCGTAATAAACAGCATCAGTAACGAGACACGGGGTATTCATATGGCGCGAGGAAGCAGTAACGGCAATGGCCACCACAGTGGCGCCAAGGGCGCAGCCACCGCGACACGGGTAGCGCGTGGCGCAGCACAGGATTACGCGGTCAAGGATCTGAGCCTGGCCGAGTTCGGCCGTAAGGAAATTGAACTGGCCGAGCAGGAAATGCCTGGCCTGCTGGCGATGCGCAAGGAGTTCGGCAAGTCCAAACCGCTGAAGGGCGCGCGCATCACCGGCTCTTTGCACATGACCATTCAGACCGCGGTCCTGATCGAAACCTTGCAGATCCTCGGTGCCAAGGTGCGCTGGGCGAGCTGCAATATCTTTTCGACCCAAGATCACGCCGCCGCCGCGATCGCCAAGCAGGGCACGCCAGTGTTCGCGGTTAAGGGCGAGTCGATTGCGGAGTATTGGGATTACACCGATCGCATCCTTGATTGGGGCGATGGTAGCGGCCCGAACATGATTCTCGAC
>JANMJF010000512.1:0-3259 GCA_031371245.1 Pseudomonadota bacterium
GGCCGCCGCCCTGGTGGTGTCGTTTCTGGTAGCGATGTTTGCCGTACCGGTGCTGACCAACCGCTTGCTGACCCAAGGTTTGGCGAGCCGCCGCGCAGCTGACGCGACGGCCCCTGAGGGCGGCTTCTTCAGTCGTCTGTGCGAACGTTATGCGGCTCTTGCCGAGCGCGCCTTGCGCTACCCCCTGCGTACGAGTTTTGCAGCTGTCGTATTGCTCGTCACCGGCGGTGTTGCCTTCCTGCATCTGCCCACCGGTTTCATGCCGCGCATGGATGAGGGCGGCTTCGTGCTCGACTACTTCGCCGCGCCCGGCACTTCGCTGGCGGAAACAGACCGTCTACTGCGCCAGGTAGAAGCCCTGATCCAGGCCACACCCGAAGTGGCTAACTATTCGCGACGAACTGGCTTGCAGCTCGGCGGCGGCCTGACCGAGGCCAATGAAGGTGACATGTTCATCCGCCTCAAAGCGCTGCCGCGTCGCGACATCGAAGAAATCATGGCAGATCTGCGTGAACGTATCGAAGCGCAGGTGCCGGGTCTGAACATTGAGACCTTGCAGCTCATGGAAGACTTGATCGGCGACCTCACGGCTGTGCCACAACCGGTGGAAGTGAAATTATTCGGCGCCGATCTCGCGCTGCTGCGCCGCACGGCGCCCGCCATCGCCACCACGCTCGCAAGCATTCCAGGGCTCGTCGAGATTCAGGACGGTCAGCGCGTCGCCGGCGATGCGCTAGTGATCAACGTCGACCGTGTGCGGGCCGCCTTCGAGGGACTCGACCCGGAAGCGGTGACGAAGCAGTTGGCCGTACTGATGGGCGGCAGCATCGTCGGTCAAATCCAGAGCGGCGAAAAGTTGCTCGACGTGCGCCTATGGTCGCCCCTGCAACTGCGCGACCGCGTCGAGGCGTTACCCAAGTTGTTGCTGCGCGCCCCTGACGGCCATGTGTTGCCGCTAGCCCGCGTCGCTGACGTCAGTATCGCCAGCGGTCAGCCGCAGATTACGCGCGAAAACCTCGAACAGATGATCGCCGTGACGGCCCGTCTTGAAGGCCGCGACCTCGGCTCTGCCATGACAGAAGTGCGCAGCCGTGTCGCTGCGATGCATTTGCCAGCTTCGCTTCGTGTCGAATATGGCGGCCTCTATGCAGAGCAGCAGAAGTCCTTCCAAGGACTTAGCGCGGTGTTCGGTGCAGCGGTGTTGTTAGTGATGGCGCTGCTCGTCTATCTCTATGAGCGCTGGGCGGTGGTGGCGGCCATTCTGACCACGGTGTTACTGTCGGTGGCGGCGGTATTTATTGGCCTGTGGGTGACGGGCACCGAGCTGAACATCTCGGCGATGATGGGCATGACAATGATCGTTGGGATCGTCACTGAAGTCGCGGTGTTTTATTTTGCCGAACTCAATACCAATGAAGTGGCAGACCGCGCCGCGCTGATCAGTGCCGGGCGTTACCGACTGCGCCCGATTCTGATGACGTCGTTAATTGCGATATTGGCGCTAATGCCGCTCGCATTGGGCATCGGCACGGGCTCGGCGATGCAAACGCCGCTGGCAATCGCCATAATCTCGGGTCTAGCTGCCGCGATTCCGCTGGTGTTGGTCGTCATGCCGGCAATCTATTCCATGCTGGCGACGGTTGCTGGCACCGCGCGGACGGTCAAGTCGTCCTAGGAGCCGATCGCATCAAATTGCAAATCGAAGGCTTCACAGTAGTACAGCCAACGTGGTAAACGTGCGTGACCGATGAGGCCTGATTTTCAGGCGTTCTTCAGAGTCGCCTCAGCGCTGCGCAAGGCGCGCCGTCTAAAGTGCATGACATCGAGTAAGAACCCCCGTGGTCGGCTCGGTGGCAATCCATGTAATCACTGAGGAGAACTTTCGTGACCAAATTTCCCTGCTCAAAACTGACATTGACGATACTGACCTGCGCGCTGCTGGCAGGCTTCATGATGAATACCATGGCTGCGCCGCCCTTGCCGAGTTTTTCGGCCACAGACTTCATCCCCGGCGCTGCCATCGACAACCCCTATTTCCCACTCGTTCCCGGCACCACGATGAAATTCCTTGAGAAGGACGGCATCAAGACGGCCGAGAACATCGTCGAGGTGACGCAAGACTCCAAGACGATTGGTGGAGTCAAGTGTGTGGTAGTGCACGACACCTTGTCGGAAAACGGCGCCCTGACCGAGGACACTTACGACTGGTACGCACAGGCAAAAGACGGCACGGTGTGGTACTTCGGCGAGGATACGAAGGAGTTCAAGCCTGGTGGCCAGGTCGACAGCAAAGGCTCCTGGGAGGCCGGCGTCAAAGGCGCCCAGGCAGGGATCATCATGCCAGGGGTAGCGACACCCGGTAAACCCTATCGTCAGGAATACCTCGCGGGCGAGGCCGAAGACATGGGCCAGGTGGTCGCGTTGGGCGAGTCGGTGACCGTGCCGGCCGGCACTTTTACCGACGTCGTTCGGACCAAAGAATGGTCGATGCTGGAATCTGGTAGCGAGAAGAAGTGGTACGCCAGGGGCGTGGGCGTCGTCCGTGAGGAAGCGACTGCGGGTGAGGTAGCTACACTGATTTCCATCACCACCAAGTAAGCGAGACGCGCGGCGCTGCCCATGCGAGCACTAGGTGATAAAAGTGTCCGCTGCGGCGCCATCATCGTGACGATCATGGTGGCGTTCGCCGGACCGGCGGCGGCGCGCATCACCAAGACCAAGCCATCGCCGTCCGCGCGTTGGAACGCGGGACTGCCGCTGATGATCGGCGGCGGCTTCGAGTTCCAGAGCGACCAGGAGCAGTCACAGTACGATTTTCATTTGCTGTAGGAGTAAAGCTTCTCCGAGCAGCTGAGTCTGACCATCGAGCCGAATTTTTCAAAAATCGAGTCCAAGTCCGAAGACGTACGTTCAGTCGGTGGCTTCGGTGATCTTGAGACATCGATGCAATGGGAGTTCGTCAGCGAACGGCGGTATCGGCCGGCGTTCACGCTCGAGGGGCTGGTTAAATGGCCGACGGCGACCGATCCCGATCTCGGCACGCCGCGCCACGATTATGGCGTGGGACTGCTGTTGAGCAAGGATCTCGCCGTGCTCGATCTGGATCTGGACCTGCTCTACACCTTCGTCGGCGATAACCAAGAGCAGAACAAGATGGAGATCGCTTTGGCGAGCGAAGTGCCGGTGGTTAATCACCTGTTCTCGGTTGTCGCCGAGGTCGTCCACACCATCGCGCTTAACAAACGCGCCGTGCTGCCCG
>JANMJF010000524.1:0-6202 GCA_031371245.1 Pseudomonadota bacterium
AGTGCGTACCAGCACTGGCCGTGCCCCGGCCGTGCGTGCCGCGTGTGCATCACTGATGCGATCGCCGATAAACGATGTACACGCCAGGTCGATACCCAGCCGCTCGCGCAGCGAGATCAGCAGGCCGGCACGAGGTTTGCGACACTCGCAGTCGTCCTGCGGCGCGTGGGGACAGAAGAAGAACGCTTCGACACGGCCGCCAAGGCGCGCCAGCTCGTCGCTCAGGCGTTGATGAATCGCGTTCAAGTCGTGGATGCTGAACAGGCCGCGCGCCAGGCCCGATTGATTGCTGATCACCACCAGACGAAAGCCAGCGCGCTGGGCGAGGGCCATCGCTTCCAGTGCGCCGGGCAGCGCACGCCAGTGGTTGGGCGAACGGATGTAATCGCGGGAGTCTTGATTGATAACGCCGTCACGGTCGATCAGCAAGGTGCGCATCAACTCAAGCGTCGTGCAGTCGTGCGATGTCAGCCACCCGCGTGAACAAAGCGTGTAGCCTGGCCAGCAGGGCGAGCCGATTGGCACGTAGCGCGAGGTCCTCGCTCATCACCATCACGCCGTCGAAAAAAGCATCGACCGGTTCGCGCAAGCCCGCCAGCAATTCCATGTAGCGAGAGTATTCTCGCGCGGTGAACAATTGCTCGGCGGCCGGTGCCAGCGCTGTATAACGCCTCGCCAGTTCGCGCTCGGCAGGGTCGACCAAGCGCGCGTCGTCGATAATATCGACCGGTGGGCTGTCGAGTTTTTTGAGGATGTTGGCGATGCGCTTGTTGGCAGCGGCCAAGGCCTGGGCGGCGGGCAAGGCGCGAAAATGGCTGACCGCCACCAGGCGTCGCGCGACTTCGGCAGGGGCCGACAGATCCTTGGCGAACACCGCCGCACATACGTCGTTGGGCGTGCCGCGCTCGAGGTAATAACCACGCAGACGTTCACGCACGAAGGCGTAGACCTGCTCTGCAGTATCGGGCGCGAGCTTGATGCCGCCATAGGTCGCGAGCGCAAAACCGATGGCTGCACGCAGGTCGAGCGGAATGTCAGCCTCGATCACAATGCGTAGCACACCAATCGCGGCGCGGCGCAGCGCGAAGGGGTCGCGATCGCCGGTCGGTGCCGAGCCAATACCGAAGATACCGACCAGCGAATCGAGCTTGTCAGCCATGGCCACGCAGCGCCCGATGGCGGTGGCCGGAATCGCATCGCCGGAAAAACGCGGCTGATAGAACTCACCGAGTGCGCGACTGACATCGCCAGTCTCACCGTCGGCGGCCGCGTAATAGCTGCCCATGGTCCCTTGTAGTTCCGGAAATTCGCCGACCAAGTCTGATAACAGATCGCAGCGCGACAGCTCGGCCGCGCGGCTGGCGAGCACCGCATCGGCACCACAGGCGCTCGCCATTGTCGCGGCCAGGGTCACGATGCGGCGCGTCTTGTCGCCGAGCGAGCCGAGTTGCTTCTCGAACACCATGCTGTCGAGACCGGGCAGGCGGCTGTTGAGACGTTTAGCGCGATCGGCGCGATAGAAGAAATCGGCATCCGCCAGCCGCGGTCGGATCACACGTTCGTTGCCGGCCCGGATCGCGTCGGGCGCGCGGCTCTCAATGTTGGCGAGGGTGATGAAGCGATTGCGCAGCCGGCCCTCGGCATCGCGCACCGGGAAATATTTTTGATGGCCCTGCATGGTCGCAATCAGTACTTCGCTCGGCAACTGCAGAAAGTGCTGATCAAAGCTGCCGCAGACCGGCACCGGCCATTCGACCAGCGCAGTGACTTCGTCAAGCAGGGCATCATCGATCACAGCGCAGCCATCTTCGGCAGCGGCGGTGGTTTCGACCAGCTCACGCACGCGTGCACGACGCGCCGCGAACGACGCGATCACCCGCCCGGGGTTTTGCAGGCTGGCCGTGTAGTTGTCAGCGTGGGCTAGCGTGATCGGCACAGGGTGCATGAAGCGGTGACCATGGGTGATGCGGTCCGCTGTGAGGCCCAACACGGTGCCGGGCACGACCTCGCCGCCATAGAGCATCACCAACCAATGCACGGGACGGACAAACTCAGCGCTATGGGTCCCCCAGCGCATGCGTTTGGGGATCGGCAAGCCGGCCAGCGCAGCGCTGACCATCTCGGGCAGCAGGTCGAACAGACGGCGTCCAGCGACACGCTGCTCAAAAGACAGCCATTCGCCTTCGGTGGTTTGTAGACGACCGAGGGCTGCGACCTCTACGCCGCAGGACCGGGCGAAACCTTGTGCGGCCTTGGTCGCGGCGCCGTTCGCATCGAATGCGGCGCTGGCCGCCGGGCCGCGGCGCGTCTCGACGCGCTCAGCTTGCTCGGCGGCGATGTTGGCCACCCGCAGCGCCAGGCGGCGTGGTGTGGCGAAGCTTTCCAGGCCATCGAAATCGAAGCCCGCTGCGCGTAGTTGTTTATCGAGCCCGGCACTGAACGCCTCGGACAGCTTCAACAACGCCTTGGGCGGCAGTTCCTCGCTGCCAAGTTCGATCAGAAGATTGTCGTGACGACTCATAGTGACTGCCCGGCGCGGTCGATGACGGCCTGCAGCGGAAAGCCCAGCGCCTCGCGAGCCGCGTAATAGGTCTCGGCGATGGCGCGCGCCAAGCTGCGCACCCGCAGGATGGTGCGCTGGCGCTCGGTCACTGATAACGCGCGGCGTGCATCAAGCAGATTGAAGGTATGGGACGCCTTCAGCATCTGTTCGTAGGCCGGTAGCGGCAGCTTGACATCGATCATGGCGATGGCCGCCGCCTCGCACTGATCGAACCAAGCGAACAGCGCGGCGGTGTCGGCGTGCTCGAAGTTGTAGGCTGACATCTCCACTTCGTTCTGGTGATAGATATCGCCATAGGTGACAGGTCCGTTGACGGACTCGGTCCACAGCAGGTCGTAGACCGAGTTCACGCCTTGCAGGTACATGGCGATGCGTTCCAGGCCATAGGTGATTTCACCCGACACCGGTCGGCAGTCCAGGCCGCCCACTTGCTGGAAGTAAGTGAATTGCGTGATCTCCATGCCGTTCAGCCACACTTCCCAGCCCAGCCCCCAAGCGCCTAACGTCGGCGATTCCCAGTTGTCTTCGACGAAGCGCACGTCGTGCACACTGAGATCGATGCCCAGCGTGCGCAGCGATTCGAGGTAGAGCGCCTGAATATCATCGGGCGAGGGTTTCAGCAGTACCTGAAACTGGAAATAGTGCTGCAGGCGATTGGGATTATCGCCGTAGCGGCCATCGGTCGGCCGCCGCGAGGGCTGCACATAGGCGGCGCGCCACGGCTCCGGGCCGATAGCGCGCAGGAAGGTCGCCGGGTGGAAGGTGCCGGCGCCCATTTCCATGTCATAGGGCTGAGCGATGACGCAGCCATGGCCGCTCCAATAGCGCTGCAACTCAAAAATCAGGGCCTGAAAACTGGGCGGCGTAGCGCTAGCCTGGGTCATGGGCGGTGCGGGCTGTCGAGGGTGGCCAATGGGGGCCGCAGTATAGCCGCTGTGTCTGGTCTTGAGTACGGCGCGCCCGGCGTTGCCATGCTATTGACCATGCTAAAGCTTCCAGTCTGCGGGCCGACATTTTCCGCAATCAAGGAACACTGTCATGGCCCAAGCTGAATTGCACATCGCCGAGACCGCTGGCTGGCGCGCTCTTCTCACCCACGCGCAACTCGCCGCAGGTGTGCGCTTGAGCCCGGCCATCGAAGAGCATCTCGTGAGCCTGCTGTTCCGCCATGTCGGCGCCGGTATCACGACGCGCGATCTGGAAAACGGCTTTATCGATCGCATCGACCGCATCTTGCACGCTGATGCTTCAGACCCGGCGGTGGTCGGCGATCAGTGCCTACTGTGCGCGGGCTTGTTCCCCGAGCATGCGATTCGCAAAGGTGTGCCGGTGTCCTACTTCGTCGAAGTCGGGCGCCACGCTTATCGCGAATATGCGTCCAAACACAAATCGGAAATTCATAGTCTGCTTGCCGATGAGTTCGTGCGGGCCATGGATACTTTGCAAACGCTGCGGGTGTTGCAGAGTGGTGAGCCCTGCATCGATGGATTCAATGCCTACAATCTGTGGCATGAACTGGGCAGCGCCCATGGCTGGCGCATGCTGCGCTCCATGACCAGCGCACTGCCGGCCTCCTGCGCCGCCAGCCAGCGCGTGCACTAAGGACCCTGGTCAAAATTATCTCTACATTCGGCTGTTCCTGAGCGGCTGTCGCTGCGTTGCTATTCTTGGCAATAGCCCGCTATTGCCCGCGAATCGCGCCCGGCAAGCAACCACTCAGGAACACCCTCGATGTTGACGAGATAATTCTGACCAGGGTCCTAATCAGTTGTTGCCGCGTCCTTATTGGGCGCTTGCACCAGATCGTCCAAGCGCTTACTCAACAAGCGCGTCTTATAGTCCGGCAATTCATAAACCCAGCCGGCGACGCGGGCCTTGAGTTTAGCCGCTTCCTGTTCGACTGTTTCCTTGCGGGGCTCGTTATCCGGCGCGGGGATGCCGGCCGCTGGTGTCGTAGCGTCGTAGTCAAAATCGAAGCGCGCATAGGTCTTGCCATCCGCTTCGAATTCCTCGATGTGCGCGACCAGTCCATCAAAGGTTTGCACTATCGAGTGTCTTAGTGGCTTGGCCTGCGCGTAGCGGGCGGCGGCGGCCACACTGTTGAAGCGCAGGTCGAGTAATAGCGCAGCGAGACTTGAGACCAACGACTTGGAGCGCGTTACCCGGCCGCCGGGCAGATTCTGCAAATCGAAGAAGTTGTCTTTGGGATGCGCTTTCTCAATCACCACTGCTGGCCCTTCGACCGGCGTGATTTCGACGCGACGAACCCGTGCAGTATCGACATCGGCGATGCGCGCATCCAGCCAAGTGATGGGATCTGCCACGGCCTCGATCTTGCCATTCACCAGCCATGACTGGCTCTCACCGGCGCGTCGCACATAGCGCTGGCTTTTTTGACCACCATCGCGCGGGTGACCGACGATGAGGGCTAATAATTTTTCGTCCTTGGCGCCATACAGTTCCACCTGCAGGCTGTCGGAACCCGCGCCGGGATCGGCTACACCGATGCGCCCATAGCTGGCGGGCAAGCGGGTCTTGGCTTCCACAATCTCCAGATCGGCCAATTGCAGCAGCAGACGTTTGACGGCTTTCGGATCGGCCGGGAAGTTGTCGCGATTGGCGATCGTCCATTGTTCGCTGCTTCGTTTGAGCGTGGTCTGCGACTTGGCCGCCAGCAGCTCGATGCGCGTCACGTCATTGAGTTTGTCGAGCAGACCGACGCTTAGCGCGCTGCGTGTGATCTCGGTCTGGGGCGCTTTGTCGACGCTGATCTTCCACGCCAGTCCGCCGAGGGCGAGCGCCAGCAACAGGGCACCGAGCAGTGTTTTATTCATGGTGCGCGTCTCCCTTGCACGCTCAGGCAGCGCGTCGCGAACGGGCCGCGAACAAACTTATGGCGATGGCGAAAATCGAAATCAAGAGCGGCACCAGCGCAGTGTTGATGAATTTCAGTTTGGTGCCCAGCCCTTCGATATTGGCGTCGAGTTGGTGCTGCACGGCGCGCAATTCCTTACGCGTCTTGAGCTGCTCGTCACGAAAGGTCTCGAGCTCGGTCTTCTGCTCGGGGGTCAGGATCAGATCCTTGCCGCTGTGCTCGCCCTGCAGTGCGGCGAGCTTGTGCTCGGTTTCCGTAAGTTTGTCCTGCAAGGCCTTCTGACGATCGCGGAATTGCGCTTCGGCTTCGCGCTGGATCTGCTGAACGACCTTGAAGGGGCGGGTGTACTGACCGCGGCTGCGCAGACTGATCAAGTCGTCGTTACCGCCGAGGTTGTCGATGGAATTAATCAGAAAATCGCCGTTATTACCGAACGGCTCGGGCATGCGCATGTCGCCAAAGCTTGAGAAGTGCACCCAGAAGCGATCGGCGAGCAGATCGGTGTCGGCCACCACGATGACATTAATGTCAGCCTTCGAGCTCGCGACGAAATCGGCGTCGGGCGCCGCGCTCTTTTGATCCTCGCTTGGCGGGCGACCAGCGGGAAACGCAGTCTGCGCTAGACCCGATACGCGCATGGCGATGACGTGACGCACGCCATCGGATTTGAAATTCTCCAGCAGCCCGGCGGGGTCGCGCACAAAGATGATCGAGTCGCGATCGATGAGGCCGGCGGTGGTGTCGGTCTGCAGCAGCGGCACGAC
>JANMJF010000547.1:0-10335 GCA_031371245.1 Pseudomonadota bacterium
CGAACATCAAGAGGATGACGCCGATCTCGGCCAATTCGCGCGACAGTTCCACATTGGCGACGAAACCCGGCGAGGCCGGCCCAAGCAGGAAGCCCGCGACCATATAACCGACCAGCACCGGCAGACGCAGGCGCGCGGCGATGAAACCCAGCACCAGTGCCAGGCCCAGACTAGCGGCGATGGTGACGATCAGTGAGGGGTGGTCGTGCATGGCTAGTCGGCGCTCGCCGCAAGGTTGGTGGTCAATTGTGACCAATCACGGGTCGCACGAGTACCGACGCACGTGATGGCGACATAGTTGCGTGCCTTGTTAGCATGGGCACCCTTGTCGCGATGGAGTCGCACCATGTTTCCTGTCTGGCATCGAATGCTCTGTTCGCTGATCTGCCTGTTGGCCCTGGCCGGCTGTTCGGAAGATCAGCAAAACAAACTCTCGCGTGTCGGCGTGTCGTGGCTGGACGGCGATTACCGCGTGACCTATGCCGACGGCCAGCACGTCAAGAGCTGGGAAGTGCGCGACGGCAAGGTCACCAGCGAGCCGCAAAAGGGTTATTACTATTTCTGGGCGGTGATCGACGGCAAGAAGGCCTATGTGCAGACCCCGATCGAGCGCACTTATATCGAGGAGATGCCTTGACCCGGGGCGGCAGTCCTCAGCGCAATCGCACCTCGTGATCGGACTCGCCCTTGCGCACCTCGACGATGGCATCCAGCGCCTTGACCATCTCAGCGAAGCTGGCGTGGCCGTAATCCTTAGGTGCAAAGGTTGAGTCGAGGCGCTTGATCATGTGCCATATGGAACCCTTGTTGACCCAGGATTCGCCTTTGGTCTCGGCCAACAGGCGCACCGCGCGACGCATCATGTCGGCGGCCGGGTCGGTGGCCGACACCAGCGCTGTGGCCTGACCAGGCGCGCTTACGACCTCAACCACCGGCGCTTCGACCAGATTCTCGTAGTAGCGGAATTCGTGACAGCTCTTGGCCCAGTGGCGATTGGTGGCGCGGCGCGTGCCCACCCCGACCAGGGTGCGGCCGGCGGCCTTGATCTTCTGCGCGACGGGCATGAAATCGCTGTCACCGCCGACGATGATGAGCGTGCCGATGTGGCCGAAGCGCGCGAGGTCCTCGGTGGCGTCCAGACACAGTTTGATGTCGGCGCCGTTCTTAGCCGATGCACCGGGCGGGAAGAGTTGGATCAACTCGACCGCGCACTGCAAGAGCGCATCGCGATAGCGCCCGAAGTACTGCCAGTTACAGTAGGCACGATTGATGGCGATAGGCCCGAAAGAGGCGCCGAGTTCGACAATCGCCTGGATGTCGATCAGCGGCTCCTGCACTTTGAAGCGATTGTCGGGCTTGCCATAAGTGCCTTCGCCGAATTTCTCCTCAACCAAACCGGCGTGCAGGTTCTCGAAGTCCCAGTAGATAGCGACCGAGCGCAGCTCGTCATTGCGTGTATAACTCAATACCTGCTTCCTTGTCGGCCGGATGCGCGGCAGCGCCCGCAGCCAGCCACGATGGTCATCTACCAGCCGCGCGCAGCGGCCACCAGTGTGATGTTGGCGACACCGTCGGCGCCGCTCGCCAGCGCGCCGGTCTTACCGCGCACGAGTTGCGCGAACTGCGCGACTTCGCCGCCATAGGTGTCGAAGCCGGCCACAGTCACCGTGCTCGCATCCTTGCCCTTGAAGCCGCTTTCGAGCTCGCCCGGCATGCCGAACAGGCCACCGCGCAGCACGAAATAGCCCTTGCTGCCGTAGAACTCGACGCGCGATGCACCACCCGCAGCGCCGGTACAGGCGGTGATGCTGCCGACCGCGCCATTCTTGAACACCACGCTGACGGCGGCGTGGTCGTCGGTCTTGAAGCCCCAGCAACGGTTGCTCAAGACGCCGCTGGCCGTGCTCGCGTCGGCATTCATTAACCAACGCAGGACATCGAGCAGATGTGTGCCGAGATCGCCCAGCGCCCAGCCGCCGCTGCGTTTACGATTCTGGCGCCACTTGGGCGGCGCGCTCGGATAAGGATGATAGACCTGCACGCGCGCTTCCAGCGCCTCGCCATAGCGGCCGGCCGCAATTGCCTTGGCCAGTTTCTGCAGTTCGGGATGTGCACGATTATTGAAACCAATGCGCAACACGCGGCCGGTCTGCTCAGCCGCACGCGCCATGGCACGGCAGTCAGCGACACTCACCGCCATCGGCTTTTCGCACAGCACATGCTTGCCGGCCTTGAGCGCGGCGATAACCTGGGCGCGATGCAAGTCCGGCGGGCTCGCCACCCACACCGCGTCAAGATCGGGATGGGCGAGCAGCGCTTTGAGGTCGGCATACGCGCCGGTTATGCCATGACGTTCGGCGAAAGCCTGCGCGCCCTTGGCCGTCGAGCCCAATACCGCGAGCAGCCGATTGCCGCGTGCACGCGCGATAGCGGGCGCGAAAGTGTGATCGGCCCAACCGGACGAACCGATCATGCCCCACTGTAGATCAGCCATACACGACTCCCGTTGACGATGTGAGTGAAGGATGGGGCATGGCGCCATCATGCGTGCAGTCGTGCAACAACGGCAAGCGCGCGCAACGCGTCTTTCAATCACCGCGCACGGTGGTTAAGATTCGGCGGCGCCGGCACGGGCCATGGTGACACGCGCGGCGCGCGGAGATTCACTCGATGACAGACCTGCCCGCCGTTCCGCGGCACGATCAGATCACGGCCGCCTGGCTGAGCACGGCCTTACAAAGAAAAGGGATCGATGGCACGGTCGCCGATTTCGGCATCGAAGCCGTCGGCACCGGCCAGCTCGGCGAAACCAAACGTTATCGGTTGCGCTATCGGGGCACGCCGCCGGCCCATGCGCCGCGCACCCTGGTCGGCAAATTTCCGTCCGACAACGCGGTGGCTGCCGCCACCGGTCGCGACCTCGGCTTTTATCGATCAGAGGTGATGTTCTATCGCGAACTCGCCCATCGCGCCGTGATCCATACCCCTGCGGTTTATGTCTGCGAACTCGATCCCGACAGTGGCAATTTTGTGCTGCTGCTGGAGGACATGGCACCGGCGCGGGCTGGCGATCACATGGCCGGGTGCACGGTTGACGACGCGCGCAAGGCCTTGCACGAGGGTGCCATGTTGCACGCCGCGTTCTGGAATGACGCCGAGCTCGAGCGCCAGCCGTGGCTGTATGTGCCGCCCGGCGCCCAGGGTTTCTATACCACCGAGCTGCTCGAATCCTCGTGGGATTACTTCGTCGCGAACTATGCCGCGCAGATGGACCCGCAGGTGATCAAGGTATGCGACAAGTTCGTGCGCTGCCACGCTGCGTGGAACGCACCGCGCTCAGCACCGAAGTGTTTTTCTCATAACGATTTCCGCGTCGACAATATGTTGTTCGGCGCGCAGCGCATCTGTGTGGTCGACTGGCAGACCAGCGCCTATCTCGGTACCGGCATGGATGTCGCCTATTTTCTCGGCAGCGCCTTCGATCGCGATACACGCAAGGCGGTCGAACACTGCCTGCTCAAGGAATACCTCGCCGCGCTGCATAGTCGCGGGGTGCAAGATTACGATTTCGAACATCTGATGGCGGACTACCGACACTACAGCTTCGCGGTGCTGGTGGTGGCCATCGCCGCCACCGTGATTGTGAAAAAAACCGAACGCGGCGATCGGCTGTTCATGAAAATGGTCACTGATGGCGCTTATCAGGCTATCGACAATGATGCCGTCGACGCCCTGCCATCCTGACCAACCCTCAGAACCTGCGCGACTTGCAGGCCCCCATGCGCCGATTTATTTTCCACGCGCCGAGCTCTATCCTTGAAGCCGTGACGCGATTTTTCTAAACCGAGGCCTGGAGGGCGGAGCGTGCTGAACCATTCATTGCATAGCTGCCGCCGGCCATATACGTGACCGCGCCTAGTTGTCTGCCGCTCAAATTTTTCGCCGCCGGTGTGGTGTCAGGACTTTTGTGCTGGCTCGGCGGCCTGCTCGCGCCGCAAAACTCGATCCTCATCAAGATCTTCCCGGGACTCATCTTCGGCGCTGCGTTGTACGCGGTCGGACACCACGCCGCGCTTGCGCCGCCCCGTCGGCACGGTCTGACCTTTGCCATCCTGGTGGTCGTGAGCATCGCCGCTTGGCGTATAGCAGTGGACGTCGGTTATATGCACGGACAACCATGGCCGATGCTCGCCGCCGGTGCGCTCGGTGCGCTGGTGCTGGCGTTGGGACTGGTATGGGCGTGGGGCTGGCGACGCGGCATGGTGCTTTCGATTTGCGCAATTGTCGGCACTGGCGCGCTGGTCGCGCAGGCCGTGCAATGGGGGTGGGACGCCTATCCGGCCATGGACGAGGCGGTTGAGGTCAGCGTGTTATTCGTCGGCTGGCAGGCGCTGGTCATGCTGGCCATCGCGCTCAGTGCGCCGACAGCCTTGCGCGGGAGTCATTGAAGACAATACTGGCCCTGCGCTTGCGACGGCATTTAGCGCTGTTGGCCCTGCTGGTGAACCTGCTCGGCTGTGGCTTGTTCGAACCCCGCGATATCCCAGCACCGGTGCTCGCACCGGCGCCCATCGTCAGCCCCGCCCCTGCCCCACCGCCGGCCGACGATGCGCTGTTGCGCGGTCCGCTCTATCAGCACTACAAGCTCTGGAAGGGCACACCCTACCGCTTGGGCGGCATGACCACGCGCGGCATCGATTGCTCCGGTTTCGTCTTCATCACCTTCAAAGCCATGTTCGATCTGCGCCTGCCGCGCACCGTCGACGAACAGGCAGCATTCGGGCGTGGCATCGGCCCGGCCGAGTTGCGTAGCGGGGATCTGGTGTTCTTCAAGACCAGTGCAACGATGCACCACGTCGGTATTTATCTCGAGCAAGGGCGCTTCATGCACGCCTCGACACGACGCGGTGTGATGATCTCGGCGCTGGCCGACGGCTATTGGCGTCAACGTTTCTGGCAGGCGCGTCGCGTGCAGCGACCGAATCTTGAAGCCCATCGCGGTCGCTGACCCATTGCTGTCACCTGTTTGTGGGTGACTATTCAGAAACAACGCTCTGCTCGACGCATGAGTGCGTCATAGCACCAACAATGTAGGGCTTTCGTGCGATTCTTAGGGCCGTCTAGCGTCCCGTCGCGCGACATCGGCGCCGTGTGGACTGCCCGTCCTGCGCACTTATGCACGGCGCTCGCCGGCTCCCTATCATTGGTTTTCGGTCAAAAGGATGGATGCAATGGCCACCAACAAACTCCTCTTCGCGCTGCTTATCGCGGCCAGCCCGCTGTTGACGCCGGTCTATGCCAAGACCAGCGACTCACCGGTGTTCAACATCTGGGCCGCGCAATGGGCGTCGCTTGCCGGACATGCACGTGCCGAGCGCTTGCCCTGCCTGCGCAGCGACCAACACGCTTGTGCCCGTGCCTTGTCATCCGCCGTCAGCGGCGCGCCCAATGTTCGACACACTGCTGCGGTCGATCCTTTTACCCGCCCCAGCCACACCGTGCGCACCACCATGCGTCATGTGGTTTATAAGAACTCCGCGCGCATCAAACCCACCGCACTACAGCTGCCCTACTGGCGATCTGACGCCGGCGCGTTCACGCGCTCGCTGCCCACCATGCTACTGAGCGACAGCGGTCGTCGGAGGCTTGAAGTCAATCTCGATCAGTCTGGCGTGGTACAACCCACGGCGGTCGAAACCCTCGCCGACTACGTCACAGCGGTCGAACCAAATCCGGCGCTGAACACCACTCCCTTGACCGACACCAGCGGCGGTCTAGGCGACAGCGCCTATGTGTCACTCTACGATTTCGACGACAGCGGTGCCCCGAGCAGCGGCGAAACACACCGTGGCTTGCAGGAAATCACTAGCCTGCTGGACGCGAAGTCGACACTCGCAGCGGCCACCAGCGTGCCCGAACCCGGCACGGGCCTGCTGATCGGTGTGGGCCTGATGGCGTTGCTTGGACGTGGGCGGCTGGAGCGGCGGCTGCAAACACCGGCCTGATTCGCAGACGAGGACCCTAGCAATAACCGCACTTCGAATGAGTCTACTACACAGGTGGGCTCGCGCCGAACGGTGCTGATCAAGCCATGACAGGCAGCCCAGCCAGACCTGGCCGCAACCCCGGCGCGCGTCGAGCGTGGTGGCTGGTCCTGGCTCTGCTGCTGTGCGAAGTCACCGCCAGCGTCGCGATCGAAAACCCATCCGACACTAACAACGCGGTCTACGAGGATGGACTGGCGCGCATGAATGGCGGCGACGATAGCGGCGCCATCGTGCAATTCCAACAGGTGGTAAGACAGGACCCGAAACACTTGCCGGCGCGCGTGGCGCTCGGCACGGCTCGCCTGAAGATCGGCGACCCTGCCGGTGCCGAAAAGGAATTGCGGCTCGCGCTTACGCTGGGCGGGTCTAACCAACAAATCTTTCCGCTGCTCGGCAATGCGCTGCTGGCCCAACGCAAATACACGCTGCTGCTGGAAATCATCAAGCGTCCGGCGGCGCCCGCTACCAGCATTTTCGAGATCGCAGTCTTGCGCGGACGCGCCTATTTCGAGCTTGGCCAGCGCGATGCCGCAGAACTTGAATTCCAACAAGCGTCATTGTCCGCCCCCGATCGTAGCGAGCCGCTGCTCGGCCGCGCCCTCGTCGCGACTGCCGAAAGCCGCTTCGACGACGCCCAGGCGCTGGTCGAACAGGCCCTGAAGATCGCGCCGCACAATACCGAAGCGTGGTTCCGCAAAGGTGAGATCCTGCGTGAACGGGGTGATGACGCCGGCGCACTAGGCGCCTATGACGAAGCGCTGAAGCGTGATCCAAACGCGCTGCGTGTGCGTCTCGCGCGCGCCGGCGTGAATTTCAAACAAGGGCAACGGGAAGCCGCCCTCACCGATGTCCAGTTCGTAGCGCGCCGCAACCCGCGCGATCTGAGCGCCGCTTTTCTGCGCTGGCAGATCTACGAGCGAGCGGGCGATGCGGGCGCCAAAGACGCACTTGCCGATGTCAGCGGCAAGCTCAGTCAGTACGCCGATGAAACCCTGGCGAGTGAACCGCTGCTGCTGCGGATCGCGGCGCTCGTGCACTATGCCCGTCACGATCTGGTGCGCGCCGACAAATATCTCGCGCGTTACGTCGAACTGCGCCGCAACGACACGCCAATGCAAGCGCTGCATGGCGAAGTACTGTTGGCGCTGGGCGATGCCAAGGGCGCCGCCGAGGTCTTGCAGCCGCTTTATCGTCAAGATCCGGACAGGCTCGGTATCGCAACGTCGCTCGGTCAGGCCTATCTGCAGCTAGGCCGTTACAGCGAAGCGGAAGCGATCTTCGCCCACGCTCTGGCCGCAACACCGAAGAGCGGCGCGCTTGTGACCAAGCTGGCACTGGCGCGCCTTGGGCTGGGCAGCGTGGACGGCGCACAGACCGGTCTGCTCGACGCTATCGCGGCGGATCAGGGCGCGCGCGGCGCGCAAATGCTGCTCACCGTGTTGCAATTCAAGGCCGGCGAGCGCGCCCGCGCGCTGGCCACCATCGAGTCGCTGGCAGCACACGACGGGCAGGACCATCGCGTGCTCAATCTGCTCGGCGTGATGCGCGCCGGTAACGATGACGATGGGGGCGCACGCCATGCCTTTGCACAGGCCATGCAGATCATGCCCGACTACATGCCACCGGCTTACAACCTCGCGCGTCTCGAGCTCGCGGCGGGTGACGTGCCTGCCGCACAAGCGCGCCTCACAGCCCTGGTCAGGCGTAACCCACGCGCCGGACCGGCCCTGATGGCGCTCGCCGACATCGCCCTCACCGCTGGCGATCGCGAAACTGCTGTAACGTGGTTGGAGCAGGCAGCAGCAGCGCAGCCGGAGGCTGTCGATGCGGCAGCCCAGCTGGTGACCTTGCGTCTTGCGCTGGGCCAAAACGACGAAGCGCTGGCGAGCGCCGAACGCATGGTGGAACACCATCCTGAAAATGCGCTTGCGGTCGAATCACTGGCGCAGGCCCAGGCCGCCAATCATCACACCGACCATGCGCTGCGCCTATTCCGCGACGCCGCTCGATACGCCAGCTTTGACGGTCCTCAATTGCTGCGTATCGCCGCACGGCAGGTCGACCTTGAGGACTACCCCGAGGCGCGCCGCACGCTACAGAAGGCGCTCAACTCTTCGGCCTCGGACGAGGCCAGCGAGGCGCTCATCCGGCTGGAGATCAAGCTCGGTGAGTATGACGCTGCGGGCCAGCGCATCGCGGCGCTGCGCAGCGACGACATCGGCAACGCCCGCGCCGACATCATGCGCGGCGAACTCGAAATTCAACGGGGTGACGCGGCGGCGGCGATCGAGGCCTATCGCTCGGCGCAATCAATAGCGCCGAGCACGGTGGCAGCGCTGGGCCTGGCCGATGCGATGCTTGCTGCGGGCGACGCGGCGGGCGCCATGCAAACCCTTGAACAATGGACCACCACCCATGTCGACGATCAGGACGCGCTGCACGCATTGGCGCTGCTATACCTGCGCATGCAGCGGCTGCCGGAAGCGCAGGCCCTGCACGAACGGCTGGTGGCGAGCGCACCTGATGATGCAAGCCTGCTCGCAAATCTGGCTCGCCTCTATCAACTGGCCGGGGACAAACGCGCGCGCGCGACGGCAGAGCGCGCAGTCAAGGCCGCGCCCGACTCGCCCCTGACGCTCGACACCCTGGGCTGGATTCTGGTCACGCAAGGCCATGCCAAAGACGGCCTCGAACTGCTGCGCAACGCGCTCTCGCGCGACAGCAATGCACTGGTTCGTTATCACCTGGCGCAGGCCTTGAGCGAGCTCGGTCGTGGTGGCGAAGCGCGCACCGAGCTGCGCAAGATCCTGAAACTTGGCCAACCGCCGGCACTGATGGCCGACGTGCAGCGCTACTACGACACACTGCCCGCCGAATAATCCTGGACAATAGTCCGGCGCGAATATCTTAGAACAAGGCTGCGGCCCGCTGACCATGAACCTCGAATCGATTTATTTCCTAAGCCAGATTGTCGCCGCCGTCGCGATTGTCAGTTCGTTGTTATTCGTCGGTGTGCAGATGCGTCAGGCCGACAAAACCCAACGCGCGCTGATGCATCAGGCCACTATTCAACGCACCATCGAACTCAACCAACGGTTGACCGACGCGCATATTCTGGCCCTGATATTGAAGGCACGCGACCCGCACTCGTCATGGAGCGCCGCCGAGATCTGGCAGATGCGCGCCATTATTCGTGTGCTGGTGCTGCACGTCGCCGACATGCAGTGGCAACGCCGCGCCGGACTGCTCGATGACAGCCCCTTCGACAGCGTGATCACCGTCACCCAGGGCATCTTCTCCCTGCCCGGCGTGCGCATCTGCTGGCAGATGATCCTGCCGCGCATTACGGCGGCCGATCGGGCGCTGGTCGAGGCGTTATTGCTGAAAGATGTGCCGGTTTCCGCGCCGACCGATCTCAGCGCGACCTGGAATACGCTCGCCGCGCAGATGTTTCCCGCCGCTGGCTTGTAGCACCATTTGACAGAACGTCTCGGCCGACGCAGTTTGTCATCTACGGGACAGGTTGCTTGGGTGGCGCACAGCACGGGCTGACACCCGCCGTCCGCCGCGCGGGCACAGACCAGTCGTGATTTTTCGCAACAGGGGAACCGCACACATGCATATCCGCAAGTTCGATTTCGACTACAGCAGGCGCTATTTCTTGGACAAGACCGCGCGCGGCATTGGCGGCGCCGGTGTACTGGGTTCGCTGTGGGGCGAGATCTGCGCAGCGGGTGACACCGCCAAGGCTTATCCCGAGGAACTGCTCAGCATCGAGGCCTACACCAAAGGCCAAATTAAACCCGGCGACGTCATGACCGCCGACAACGTCGATCTGATTCAGGATCTCATCGACCCGATCCTGTTCCAGGAGGTCAAGCAGGACCAGCGCACTTTCACCATCCAGGAGTCCGAGCACGACGCCACCACGCTCTTCCCGCCCTACTTCCTCGACGCAACGCTGCGCAACCAGGGTCAGGCCAAGTTCGGCGAAGACGGCAATGTCTACACCCAGGAGGGCAAACCCTGGATCGGTGGCCTGCCCTTCCCCGACGTGCAGAACGGCTTCGAGGCTATCGCCAATATCACCTTGAGCTGGGGCCGCCACGACAAAGCGCTCTATCCGATCCCGGCGGTGACCGTCGATCGCGACGGCAGCGCCCGCTACGAATACGACTGGGTGTGGGGCGAGCAGCAGTGCACGGGGCTGGTGCATCCCGATGCCGGCGGCCCCTATCTGACCGGCCATGAAGATCTGACGCGTATGCAGGTCATCTGGTTCACCTAC
>JANMJF010000580.1:0-5431 GCA_031371245.1 Pseudomonadota bacterium
CATCCCTTCGATGGCTCCTGGGGTTATCAACCCATCGGCCTCTATGCGCCGACTGCGCGCTGCGGCGAGCCGGCCGGTTTTCTGCGTTTTGTCGAACGCTGCCATGCCGCCGAGTTGGGCATCATCCTCGACTGGGTGCCGGGGCATTTTCCGGCGGACGCCCATGGTCTGGTCTGTTTCGACGGCACCCATCTCTATGAACACGCCGATCCGCGCGAAGGCAGCCACCCCGACTGGGGCACGCTGATCTACAACTATGGCCGCTTTGAGGTGCGCGATTTCCTGATCGGCAATGCGCGCTACTGGATCGAGCGCTTCGGCATCGACGGTCTGCGTGTCGACGCGGTGGCGTCGATGATCTATCGCGACTATAGCCGTGCCGCCGGCGAGTGGCTGCCGAATGTGCATGGTGGCCGCGAGAATCTCGAAGCCATCGGTTTTTTACGCCGCATGAACGAAGAGCTGGGCGCGGATTACCCCCATGCCCTGACCATCGCCGAAGAATCGACCAGCTGGCCGGGGGTCAGTCAGCCGACCACCGGCGGTGGGCTCGGCTTCCACTACAAGTGGAATATGGGCTGGATGAACGACGTGCTGCGCTATTTTGCGCGCGACCCGCTCTATCGTAGTCACCATCAGAACGAGCTGACCTTCGGCCTGCTATACGCCTGCAACGAGCATTTCATCCTGCCCTTATCCCACGATGAAGTGGTGCACGGCAAAGGCTCTTTGCTCGGCAAAATGCCTGGTGATCGCTGGCAGCGTTTCGCCAATCTGCGGCTGCTGCTGGCTTTCATGTATGCCCATCCGGGTCGCAAGCTGCTCTTCATGGGCGGCGAATTTGGCCAAGTGCGGGAATGGAATCACGATGACAGTCTCGACTGGCATCTACTCGACGACCCCGCCCATCGTGGCGTACAAGACCTGGTGCGCGAGCTGAACCGCGTGTACCGCGCGCTGCCCGCGCTGCACGCGCGCGACAGTGAGGCCGGTGGTTTCGAATGGCTGAGTCACGATCAACATGACTTGAGCGTGCTCGCCTTCATGCGTCACGGCCATGAGGCTGCACAACGTGTCATTGTCATCTGCAATTTCACGCCCGTCGTGCGTCACGCTTATCGTCTCGGCGTGCCGGCTGAGGGTGCCTGGCGGGAATGCCTCAATTCCGATTCCGGCCACTTTGGTGGCAGCAATGTGGGTAATCACAGCGTGCGCCTGCAAGCCGAACCGCATGCGGCCCAGGGCCGGCCGGCCTCGCTGTTGCTCGATCTGCCACCCTTGGCCGCTATCTATCTGCAATGGACACCCTGACCCTATGACGTTGGAATCCGGCACGCCCTGGCCGCTGGGCGCGACCCTGGTGGACGGCGGCGTCAACTTCGCGGTGTTCTCAGCCCACGCTACTCGCATCGAGTTGTGTCTTTATGATCGTGATGGCGCCGACGAACTCGCGCGCATCGCGTTGCCGGCCTACACCGACGGCGTGTGGCATGGCTGGCTAGCGGGCGCCGGGCCCGGTCTGGTTTATGGCCTGCGCGCCTACGGCTCAAACGACGCAGCGCGCGGCCATCGCTTCAACCCCGCCAAACTGCTGCTAGATCCCTATGCGCGACGACTCGCTGGCCAGTGGCGCTGGAGCGAGGCTCATCTCGGTGATGTGCACGATGGCAATGACAAACACATCGCGCTCGACAATGCGCGCGACATGCCCAAGGCCGCCATCGAGCTCGACAGCTTCGACTGGGGCGCCGATCAGCCGCCCCGCACGGCACTGGCCGACAGCGTGTTTTATGAAGTCCATGTTAAAGGCTTCACGTGGCGACACCCGGAGGTCGCGCTTGAGCAGCGCGGCCGTTTTCTCGGCGTGTCTTCACCCGCCGCCATTGCACATCTGCGGCGCCTGGGTGTGACTGCCGTCAATCTGCTGCCGGTGCAGCAGCATCTGACCGAACACACCCTCGCTCGGCGGGGCGCGCACAACTACTGGGGCTATAACACCTTGGCCTTCTGCGTGCCCGATGCGCGTTTCGCAGCCGTCGACCCCGTGCGCGAATTCCGCACCATGGTCGCCCAGCTGCACACGGCCGCTATCGAGGTCATCCTCGACGTGGTGTTTAACCACACCGCCGAATCGGATCAACGTGGCCCGACGCTATCCTGGCGCGGTCTTGACAACGCCAGTTGGTATCGGCTGCGGCATGAAGACGCACGTTTCTACGAAAACCACAGCGGCACCGGTAACAGTCTCGATCTGTCCCAGCCACGAGTGCTGCAATTTGTGCTCGACTGCCTGCGTTACTGGGTGGCGGACATGCACGTCGACGGTTTCCGATTCGATCTCGCGACTTCGCTCGCACGCGGTAGCGAGGGTTTCGATGGGCGTCACCCGTTCCTGATGGCGCTCGCGCAGGATCCGATCCTGTCGCGGGTCAAACTGATCGCCGAACCCTGGGATGCCGGTCCGGGCGGCTATCAGCTCGGCCATTTCCCACCCGGTTGGTCAGAGTGGAATGACCGCTACCGCGACGCCACGCGCGCCTTCTGGGTGCGCAAAACCGCCGACCGCGGCGAGTTCGCAGCCCGCCTGGCGGGTTCCAGTGATCTATTCCGCCATGGCGGGCGTGGGGTGTTTGCCGGCATCAATTATGTCGCCGCCCATGACGGCTTCACTTTGCACGATCTGGTCAGTTACGACCGCAAGCACAATGAAAGCAATGGCGAAGAAAATCGCGACGGCTCTGATCACAATTTAAGCTGGAACTGCGGTGCCGAGGGCGAAACAGATTTATTGGTGGTCAACACTCTGCGTGGCCGCTTGAAGCGTGCGTTGTTGGCCACGCTCATGCTCTCGCGCGGCGTGCCCATGCTGCTCGGCGGTGACGAACTCGGGCGCACCCAAGGTGGCAACAATAACGCCTATGCCCACGACGACGAGACCAGCTGGCTCGACTGGGCCAACACCGATCAGGGCCTGCTCGATTTCACTACGCGCCTGATCGCCTTGCGCCGCGCCACACCGCAATTGCGCGACAGCCGCTGGTGGAACGGCGAGCACGATGGGCAAGGCAGCCGTGATGTGACGTGGCTGAACCGTCAAGGCCAGGAAATGCGCGCCGAACATTGGCAGCAAGCCCAACGTTTTGTGCTCGGCATGCTGCTCGGCGCACGCGCCATCGAAGGCACGACACCGTTGCTGGTGCTGTTCAATGCCGAACAGAAGGACTGCCCTTTCCCGTTACCGCCGGGCGTGTGGATCCAGCGCTGCGACACCTCGCTCGCCGCACCCTTCGCCGTCGATGGACAGCGCGTCGAAGACCCCAGTTTCACGCTCAAGGCGCGCTGCGTGACGGTACTCGCCGGGCGTGTGGAGCGCAGCGCGTGAGCGCGCCACGTGCCAGCGGCATTCTGCTGCATCCGACCTGCCTGCCGGCACCACGCGACGACGACAATGCGCGGGGGCGAGATGCTGGCAGCGGTGATTTCGGCGACAGCGCGCGACAATTCATCGACTGGCTGGCCGACGCCGGACAATCGCTGTGGCAGGTGCTGCCTTTCAATCCGGTCGGGCCTGGCTACTCGCCCTATACCAGTCCCTCCGCCCATGCCGGCAATCCCAACCTGATCTCGCCCGAGGAACTGGCCCGCACAGGATTGCTCGATGGCGACATGCTCGGCCACGCGCTTGCGCGCCATGGCGCGAGCGCCGGCGCTGTAGATTTCGAGGCAAGCACGCGCCTGCGTATGCGCCTGCTGCACATCGCGGCCCAGCGTTTTTTCACCCTGCCAAAACAATTCGCCGCACTGCATGATGCGTTCCGCGTTTGGTGCGAGGGCGAGCGCAACTGGCTCGATGACTACACCTTGTTCATGGCCCTGCGCGAGTCTCAAGGCGAGCACCTCAGCTGGGCGCAATGGCCTGGCGATCTTGCCGGGCGTGACATTTCCAGTCTGCGCGGTGCGCGCGCGAGCCTCTCAGCGGCGATCGATTTCTGGCGTTTTGTGCAATGGAGTTTCGCGCGTCAGTGGCAGGCTACCCACGCCCACGCCCGTGGCCGCGGCATACGCATCGTCGGCGACCTGCCGATCTATGTGGCCTTCGACAGCGTCGACGTATGGGCCCATCGGGCCTTGTTCGAACGGGACGCCCACGGCCGACCCACCGTAGTCGCCGGGGTGCCACCGGATTATTTCAGCGCCGAAGGTCAACTATGGGGCAATCCTCTATACCGCTGGGCACGCCATCGCGACGACGGCTATGCCTGGTGGCAGGCACGTCTGCGTAGCGCACTACGTCACGCCGATATCGTGCGCATCGATCACTTCCGTGCCCTGGAGTCCTACTGGGAAGTTGACGCACAGGCCAGCACCGCCATCGATGGCCGTTGGCAGCCGGGACCGGGACGCGAATTCTTCAGCGCGCTTGAACAGGGGCTGGGCGTGGCACACGGCCAACTGCCGCTGATCGCCGAAGACCTCGGCACCCTCACACCCGCTGTGCACGACTTGCGCACCGCCGCCGGTCTGCCCGGCATGCGTGTACTGCAATTCGGTTTCGCGGCCGACGCGCGCGATCTCAATCTGCCGCATAACCTGCCGGAAGATTGTGTGGTCTATACCGGCACCCATGACAACGACACCACGCGCGGCTGGTTCGCCCAGGCCGCGCCTCGCGAACGGAGTTTCGCTCGCACCTATCTCAAGAGCGATGGTGTGGAGATCGGTTGGGATTTGATACACGCCGCATCGGTCTCAAGTGCACGGCACGCCATCTATCCCTTGCAGGACGTGCTCGGTCTAAGCTCAGAGGCGCGCATGAACAGGCCCGGGGTGGCGGCAGACCAATGGCGCTGGCGTTTCCAATGGCGCCAGATCGAGCACTGGCAGGGGCGACGCCTGCGCCAGATCTCGACCGTGCATGGCCGCAACGGACTGGCCGTCGATGAGGCGCTGGCCTAAGGCGCGGGTGTGGCGGGCGTGTCGGTGGCGCGGACCTCGCCCGCGCTGGCCGCTGCACCGCTGCTACCCACTGCGCTCGGCGCTGCGGCCCGCTCGCGGTCAATGCGACGGTCGGACTCAAGACCTGGAACTGCTCGATGGTGACGTTGCGCGATTCGTCGCGCATCAAAGGAGAGCGAGAATCTTCATCAAGCCATAAGCGACGCTCTCGCGACGTCACTGGCACCCTGACGCGGCGGGGTGGTGCAGCTTGAAGCCCGGCTCGCGGCTGTCGAAGACCGCGTTGCTGCCAACGTTCCGCGCCGCCATATCACGGATGTTACTGGGGCGCCGGCATCGCACCGTCCTGGCGGCACTCGGCGGCCGATGCCCTTGCTGCGGCGTCGCTCGCGTCCTGGACGACGATGGACGCGGCAATGCAAACGAATGGCACCATTTTTACTCCCGCGAACGAAGGACCTTTGAGGAAGTCTGG
>JANMJF010000601.1:0-3222 GCA_031371245.1 Pseudomonadota bacterium
ACATCATGGTTGAGCGACCAATGGCGGGTCGCGCCGTTGCGCGGGTCAAGCCGCCACAAGGACGGATTGCCCACCCGCCGGCCGGTACCGTCCACCCAGTACAGTGCGCCCTGCTCGACATCCCACACCGGCCCCTCGCCAAGATGATTAGCGGCGTCGACTACACACTCGATGCTGAATTTCACGGCTGCTACTCCCGGCTTGTGCGTGGTGTCCCGCTGCGCGCCAACGGCGCTGCGAGTGGCGCGTATTAGAGGGTCGCAAGCGCCTTGGGAGCAAGCATGGGAAGCTGGTCGGCGGGCGCAAAGGCGGTGCTACAATCCGGGCCTCGCGCGGTCCACACAATCGCATCGTCATGCTCGGGGGGAGGTCTATGTTTCCGGCCAGGATTCAAGAATACGTGCGTCCGCGCACCGTTGCCGAGGCACTCGCCGTAGTCGCGCGCTATGACGCCGGCGAGGCCATCTTTCTAGCCGGCGGCCAGAGCGCCATGCAGGCCATCAAGTCGCGCATGCTGCGCCCGCAGTGCATCGTCGATCTGCAGAGCATCGCCGAGTTGAAGGGTGTCGAGCGCAACAACGGCACACTCACCATCGGCGCCATGACCCGCTATGTCGACATCGTGCGCGATGAGCGTCTGAGCGGTGCCTTCGCTGCGCTCAGGGATGCGGCCGCCCATGTCGGCGATCGCCAGGTACGCAATCGCGGCACCATCGGCGGCAGCCTGTGCTGGAACTATGTCGCCGCCTGTACACCGACGGTGGTGTTGGCACTGGGTGGCACCCTCAATCTGCTCGCTGCCGATGGCACGAAACGCAGCCTGGTGGCCGATCAATTCCTGCTCGGCGCACTTGAGACCGCGCGTCGCGACGACGAAATTCTGCTGTCGGTGAGTTGGCCCGCGCCGGCACCTCATACCGGCAGCGCTTATAAAAAATGGGGCCTGGTGACGGACGCCTTGCCGGTCATCGGCGTGGCGGTGCTGGTCACCCTCGATGGCACGGGAGTATGCAGCGCGGCGCGCATCGCGCTAGCCGGACTTGCCGACGGTGCGCAGCGCGTGACCATCGGCGCGGCCAAACTCATCGGCTCACGCGGCGATAACGCGGCTATCGACGCCGCCATGGCTGCCATCGCTGAGGCCGCCGAGACCCATAGCGATATGTCGGCCGACGCCAACTATCGCAAACAATTGATCCGCACCATCGGCCGCGAAGTCGCACACAGCGCCTTCGTCCGTGCGCAAGCCTGAGAGAGCCAGCCATGCCCACCATCAAAGTGATCGTCAATGGCACGCGCTATGAGGAGCCGGTCGCAGAGCGCCTGCTGCTGGTCGATTTCCTGCGCGAACAACTGGCCTTGACCGGCACCCATGTCGGCTGCACCTATGAAGGCGTGTGCGGTGCCTGCACCATCCACCTCGATGGCGAAGCGGTCAAAAGCTGTCTCATGCTGGCGATGCAGGCCGACGGCCATGCCATCACTACCATCGAAGGTCTGGCCGGCAACCAACTCGCCCCCTTACAGCAGGCCTTCATCGATCATCACAGCCTGCAGTGCGGCTTCTGCACGCCGGGCATCCTCATGAACATGAGCGAGTTCCTGCGCGACAATCCCGACCCCAGCGATGACGAGATTCGTCACGGACTGGTCGGCAATCTGTGCCGCTGCACGGGCTACGTGCATATCGTGCGCGCCGTGCGCGACGCAGCGCGCGTGATGCGCGAACAGGCTTGAGGGCAACCCATGGCAAGTAATCCACAAGACTGGTTAGGCGCACGACTGGCACGTAAAGAAGATCAACGGCTGGTCACCGGTGCCGGCAAATACCTGGCCGACATGGTGCTACCTGGCATGCTGCACGCCGTGTTCGTGCGCAGCGAATACGCCCACGCGCACATCACCGGCATCGATACCAGCGCAGCGCTGGCGCTGCCTGGCGTGGTGGCGGTCTATACCGGCGCGGCCACCAAAGATCTCATCAAGCCCATGCCGCAAGCGGTCGTGCAGCCCAATCTACCGGCACGCTACCCGACCTTCTGGCCGCTCGCGATTGGTAAAGTCAAATTCCACGGCGAACCGGTCGCGCTGGTCGTCGCGCGTGACAAATACACGGCGGTCGATGCCGCCGAACTGGTGGTGGTCGATTACGACGAACTGCCCGCCATCCTCGATCCCGAATTGGCGCTGTTGCCCGACTCGCCGCTGGTGCACGAAGAGGACGGCGGTAACGACATCTTCACCATGACCTTGACCGGTGGCGACACTGACGAGTCGCAGCGCCAGAACGCTGCTGAAGTCGAGGCCATCTTTCAAAGCGCCGAGGTGGTCGTCAAGGAACGCTTCCGTGTGCACCGCACCGGCGTCACACCGATGGAACCGCACGGCGTGTTGTGCGAGTGGAATGACGGTGACGGCTTAACCGCCCATATCACCACGCAACGGCCACATATCGACAGACTCGCCTTGATCGACATCCTCGATATCCCCGGTGAGAAGGTGCGCGTCATTGCGCCGCGCGATCAAGGTGGCGGCTTCGGTGTGAAGGCGCCTTTCTATCGCGAGAACATCATGATTGCCTATGCTGCGCGCGCGCTGAAGAAGCCGGTGCGCTGGGTGGAATCGCGTTACGAGAGCCTGATGAACGTCGGCCAGGAACGCGACCAGATCAATTACCTCGAAGTGGCAGCCAGCAAAGACGGCAAACTGCTGGCGCTGCGCAATCGCGGTATTGCTGACAACGGCTGCGGTACGACCGGCGTGTACTGGGGCTTTGTCATGCCGTTTCTAGGCGCCGTCGAAATGCCCAATGCCTATACCTGGGCGAAGGGCGATATCAGTCTCAAAGTCGCGACTACCAATAAGGCCAGCTTGACGCCCTCGCGCGCCTTCGGCCATTTCCCCACACGCTTCGCCGTCGAACGTGCTGTCGACATGGTGGCGCGCCGCATCGGCATGGAAGCCAGCGCGCTGAGGCGTATGAATCTGGTGACTAGCCTGCCCTATACCTCGGTCACCAACGAGTATTACGACAGCGGTGATTTCCTCAAGGTGTGGGACAACCTGCTGGCGCAGGTCGATCTGCCGAAGTTCCGCGCCGAGCAGGTGGCCGCACGTGCGCAAGGGCGTTACCTCGGCATCGGCTTCGGCTGTGGCGTGGAATTATCGGGCGTCGCCTCGGAACTGCTGGTGCCAATGGAAAACCAGCCGGGCTATGGCGCA
>JANMJF010000606.1:0-3272 GCA_031371245.1 Pseudomonadota bacterium
GAGACCATCACGCCGATGTCGTTCAACTCGTTCCGCGCCCGGCTCGAGGCCGCCAGCGGCTTCCAGTGAAACGGTGGCTCGCCAGCGCCAGCGCTGGCGGTTAGGTGCCGCACCTCGGCGCAATGACGCGTATAGCGCCCGCCAGTAATGGAGCTTGAGCGATGAAAGACACAGAGCCAAGTTGTCTAGCGGCCAGCGAGAATGACCTGCCGGATGCCTGTGGCTACAATGCGCGGCCTGTGGGGCGGCTGTCCTTGGTTTGACGGTGAACAGTGCAACAGCGAATGCAATCGCACAAATCGAACTTGGGGTATAGAGCGGGGCTGAGCTATGACGACGGTAGGATATCGAATGGTGATGTTACTGGTGTTGGCGACAGCGCTCAGCGTCAGCGCCGGTTGCGGCCAGAAGGGTGATCTGTATCTGCCGGACAAGTCCCCCAAGCCGCAGCACTTAGTCACGCACTGAAAGCATCAACCCGGGACCCGCATAGCATGCGTGAATATCGCGATGGAATATTACATATCGAGGCTGTCGACTTGCGGCGCATAGTGGCGGCCGCTGGTACACCTTGTTATGTCTACTCGCGCCAGCAGATCGAATCCAACTGGCATGCGTACGATCAGGCCTTTGGACAGCGTCGCCATCGTGTGCATTACGCGGTCAAGGCCAACGACAATCTTTCTATTATCCGCGTACTCAACTATTTGGGATCGGGCTTCGATATCGTGTCCGGTGGCGAACTTGAGCGCGTTCTTGCGGCCGGTGCGAGCAGTGCCGACGTGGTGTTTTCGGGCGTGGGTAAAACACGCTCGGAACTCATGCGCGCGGTACGCGCCGGCGTGTCGTGTATCAATATCGAATCGAGTGAGGAGCTGGACCGCGTAGCCGAAGTGGCAACCGTCCTGGAATTTCCTGTCAAGCTGGCGTTGCGCGTCAATCCCGACGTCGATCCGCAGACTCATCCCTATATCTCAACTGGCCTCAAAGAAAACAAGTTCGGCGTTCCGATCGAACAAGCGCCCGCGCTTTACGAACGTATAGCTGCTCATCCGTGGCTGAGCGCAGCTGGCATCGCGAGTCACATCGGATCGCAGCTTACGTCGATCGAGCCGGTGATCGACGCGGTTCGCCAGGTCGTCAATCTGGCCGAAAGTTTGCGCGCGGAAGGCATCGCACTTGAACACATCGATGTCGGCGGTGGGTTGGGCATCCGCTATCGGGACGAGATACCTCCACCTATCGCCGCGCTGGTGTCCGCAGTCTGCGATCTCGTGCCAGCCCGCTATGCGGTGATGATGGAGCCAGGCCGTTCATTGGTCGGCGCGGCAGGTATTCTTCTCACCACAGTCGAGTACCTCAAGCAGACGCCGGCGAAGACTTTCGCCATTGTCGACGCGGCGATGAACGATCTCATGCGCCCGGCGCTCTATGACGCCTGGCATGGGATCATACCGATCGAGGCAGTGTCCGCTGCCGACACGCTGCAACACTGCGATGTGGTCGGGCCGGTGTGCGAGAGTGGCGACTGGCTGGCGCGCGGGCGAGATCTGCCGGTCGAGCCCGGCCGCGTGCTGGCCATTCTCGATACCGGCGCTTACGGTTTCGCCATGACTTCAAACTACAATGCCCGGCCACGTCCACCCGAGGTCTTGGTGGATGGCGAAACGTTCATGATTATCAGGGCCCGTGAGTCCCTGACTGAACTGATGAGCAATGAAAGGGCGCACCTGATCCCTTGATACGCATCTTAATAAGGCGTTTCTTGCCCTGGTATGTTTATTTTGGTGCGGATGTTTTCGGGTACGGGGCTAGTTCTAGAATATTCAGTGGCTTAGCATTGGCATATATTGTGCTCGCATTTGGCGCGCGGACCGCAGGCCGAGTCCCTGTTCCATGATCGAGCATGCTTTCTGCAGCGAATCTTTTATCGATATCTAACATTAATTTCTGAAAGTGGACGGTTGGAGGAATACCCCATGTCAGTCGAGAGCATTCTAAAAACGATCAAGGACGAAGAAGTTAAGTTTGCCGATATCCGTTTCACGGATACCAAGGGCAAAGAACAGCATGTCACGGTGCCTGCGCGTGAAATCAACGACGAATTTTTCGAAGAAGGCAAGATGTTCGATGGCTCATCCATCGCTGGTTGGAAGGGCATCAACGAATCCGACATGATCCTCATGCCAGATGTCACCACGGCCGTCATGGACCCTTTCTTCGAAGAGAAGACCCTTATCATCCGGTGCGACATCGTCGAGCCGGCAACTGGCGAAGGCTATATCCGCTGCCCGCGTTCGGTGGCCAAGCGCGCCGAGGCTTATTTAAAGGCGTCTGGCGTGGGTGACACGGCTTATTTCGGTCCCGAACCTGAATTCTTCATTTTCGACGATGTGCGCTGGGGCGTTGAGATGAAGGGGTCGTTTTTCCAGATTGACTCCGACGAGAGCGCCTGGAACTCGGCCAAGGTTTTCGACGATGGCAACATCGGCCATCGTCCCGGCGTGAAGGGCGGTTATTTCCCGGTGCCGCCGATCGATTCCCTGCAGGACATCCGCTCGACCATGTGTCTGGTCCTCGAGCAGATGGGCGTGCCAGTCGAAGTCCACCACCATGAAGTCGCGACTGCCGGCCAGTGCGAAATCGGCACCCGCTTCGATACCCTGGTCAAGCGTGCAGACGCCACCCAGATCCTGAAATACGTGGTTCATAACGTCGCTCACGGCTACGGCAAGACGGCCACCTTCATGCCCAAGCCGATGGTCGGCGACAACGGCAGCGGCATGCACGTCCATCAGTCCTTGACGAAGGACGGCAAGAATCTGTTTGCCGGCGATGGCTATGGCGGCTTGTCCGATATCGCGCTCTATTACATCGGCGGCATCATCAAACATGCGCGCGCTATCAATGCCTTCACTAACGCCAGTACCAACAGCTACAAGCGTCTGGTGCCGGGCTTCGAAGCGCCGGTCTTCCTGGCCTATTCGGCGCGCAATCGTTCGGCTTCCGTGCGTATTCCATGGGTTTTCAGCCCCAAGGCGCGGCGTATCGAAGTGCGCTTCCCGGATTCCACCGCCAACCCCTACCTGGGCTTCACTGCCATGATGATGGCCGGTATCGACGGTATCTTGAACAAGATTCACCCGGGTGAGCCGATGGACAAAGATCTATACGATCTCTCCCCTGAAGAGGGGAAGGGTATTCCGACAGTCTGCCATTCGCTCGATCAGGCGCTGGACGCGCTCGATGCCGATCGCGCGTTTCTGACTGCG
>JANMJF010000623.1:0-2155 GCA_031371245.1 Pseudomonadota bacterium
CGAACCACGGGTTCAACAATACCCCGCCATAGACCTCGACGCCGAACTTCACGTAGCCGACGCTCTCGTTGACGGCATTCGGCTTGAGCTTGAGGCAGGGGCTGTCGGTATGGGCACCAACCATGCGCAAGCCATCCATAACCAGAGCGCGCTTGGCGGTGCGCAAAGCGATCAACGATGACTCGTTACGCGTGACGAAATAGCGCCCGCCAGGCGCGACCTGCCAGGCCTCGGCTTCGTCGAGTTCGACGAAGCCGGCGGCCAGCAGGCGTTCGCGCATGACGGCGACGGCGTGAAAAGGGGTCGGCGCACGCTGCAGGAAATCGAGCAGTGCGGCGTTGAAGCGCGGTTTGGACATGGCCGTTGTCCTAAATATTTGGTCGGTCTCTGGAAAGAATGTCCGTGTGCCTATCAATGATGGTGCCCGCCCGCGCCATGCACATGGCCATGGGCCAGCTCTTCAGCACTCGCGGCACGGACCTCGATCACGTCGATGTCGAAGATCAAGGTCGCGCCGGCCATGGGATGATTGGCATCAATGTCGACCACGAACTTGCCGGGCTTGATCACTCGCACCTGGCGTGGACCGTGCTCGGTCTTGATCGTGATCTGCATGCCCGCCGCGAGGCGGCCCTTGGTCAACACCTGCTTCATCTGCACACGGGCAATCGCATCTTGCCGGCGCGGGCCATAGGCCAGTTCGGGCGCTATGGTCGCGGTGTAACTGTCGCCGGCCGATTTACCGGCCATCTCGTGCTCAAGTCCGGCAATGATATTGCCGTAGCCGTGCAGATAGGAAAGCGGCTCGCCACCGTGGGAATCCTCGACCTGTTCTGCGCCCACGCGCAGACGGTAGTGAAAGCTCACGACGCTATCTTTGTCGATGGGCATGCCGAAGTCCTCGTATCGGTAGTTGTGATGGGTGCTGACAGCGTGACGCGGTGCGCGCCACACACGCAGATCTGCGGCGCCAAGAATACTTTAAAATCGCCGTCATCCGCACAAACGCGGCCTGCCCAGGGCCGCAAAGGACCCGCGTCTTGCACGACTACGACGTGATCATCATCGGTGCAGGCGCGGCCGGCATGATGTGTGCGCTGACTGCCGGCCAGCGCGGCCGGCGGGTGCTGTTGGTCGATCATGCCGCACAAGCCGGCGAAAAAATTCGCATCTCCGGCGGCGGGCGCTGCAATTTCACCAATCTGTATTGCGAACCCGCCAATTTCCTGTCGGCCAATCCCCATTTCTGTCGTTCGGCGCTGGCTGGTTATTCGCAGCATGATTTCATTGCGCTGATCGACGCCCATGGCATTGCTTGGCACGAGAAGACCCTTGGCCAGTTGTTCTGCGACGATTCCGCTCAGCAAGTCATCGCCATGCTGCTTGAGGAATGTGCACGAGGTGATGTGCAGCTGGCCCTCGATACCGCTATCAGCCAAGTCACTAGGCAGGAGCAAGACTTCACACTCGCGACCAGTCGCGGCGCGTTCACCGCCGCGCGACTGGTAGTTGCCAGCGGCGGCAAGTCCATTCCCAAACTCGGCGCAAGCGGCTTGGCCTATACGCTTGCCACGCAGTTTGGCCTCGATCTGGTCACGCCCCGGGCGGGCCTTGTGCCGCTGGTGTTCGCACCGCAGTTGAAACTGGCCCTGACAGGCTTGAGCGGGGTAGCGGTGGAAGCGGAAGTCAGCTGCAACGGCGCGCATTTCCACGAGGCCCTGCTGTTTACCCATCGCGGTTTGAGCGGACCGTCGATCTTGCAGATCTCGTCTTACTGGACGCCGGGCGCGACCATCCAGATCGATCTCGCGCCGGGCGTCGAGGTGCTCGCGCTGCTGCGCGAACAGCGCGTTGCTCATCCGCGCCAGCAAGCGGCCAGTGCGCTCGGTAGTTTGCTGCCACGTCGCCTCGCGCAACGCATCACCGAACAGGTGGATTGCGCGCTGGGCAATCTCGCCGAGCTGTCCGACACTAAACTGCGCGCCCTCGCCGACCACGTACAGTGCTGGCAGGTAGTGCCCGATGGTAGCGAAGGTTTTCGCAAGGCCGAAGTCACCGTCGGCGGCGTCGCGACCAGTGCGCTCAATTCGCGGGACCTCCAAGCGCGCGCCGTGCCAGGGCTGTATTTCATCGGCGAAGCCGTCGACGTCACGGG
>JANMJF010000636.1:0-4823 GCA_031371245.1 Pseudomonadota bacterium
ATGGTGGGGTACTTGCCGAAGATTTCGCTGGCTTCCGGTTTTTCGACGTCGCCTTCCAGCGCCATCATGCCCTGCTTACGCGCCTTGACCAGCAGGTCGTAGAGCAGGGCGAGGGTATCCATGTACACCGCTTTCTTGTACTTCGAGCCCTTCAGCAGCCTGGGGATAGCACCGAAGGTCGCTTTCACCACTTTGGGCGGATTGGCGATCACGAAGGCCCCCAAGGCGGCGCCGCCGATGACCAGCAATTCATAAGGTTGCCACAGCGCCGCGAGTTCGCCGTGGGACAAAACGAAGCCGCCGGCCACGCAGCCGAGCACAAGGACGATGCCGATGATGAGAAACATGGGCGCAATTTCAACTGGCTGAACGGAACAATCCGAGAAGTCTTAGCGGCACGACCGCGCGCCCCTTGAGGCGCACTGGTGGTGAATTTGCCGCGCTGCGCAGCTCGCACGCGAGTCGGTACAATCTTCACTCACAGACCAACAACGTGGCGGCGCCGAGCAAGGGAAACCCATGGACAAAAGCAGCTTTTACGCCGACGCCCGCGATGACCTGCGTGGACCCCTGCATGGGGTCACGGTGGTCGAAGCGACGACCACCTGGGCGGGGCCGATGGCGGCCTGCATTCTGGCGGACTTCGGCGCAACGGTGATCAAAGTTGAGCACCCGCAGGGCGAGGTCGCGCGCGTGCTGCCGCCCTTTCTACCGGACTCCAAACTCACCGTCGCCCACGAGACGGTCAACCGTAACAAGCAGAACGTATCGCTGGATCTGCGCTTGGCCGAGGGACGCGAGATCTTTCTCAAACTCTGCGCGCGCGCCGACATCGTCATCGAGAACTTCAAGCCCGGCACGCTCGCCGGCTGGGGCGTGGGCTATGCCGACGTCAAAGCGGTCAAGCCTGACATCGTCTATGTCTCCGTCAGCGGTTTCGGCCAGTTTGGTCCGCTGTCGGCGCGACCGGCTTACGATCCGATCGCGCAGAATTTCTGCGGCTGGACCTCCCTGAACGGCGACCCGCAGGGCGGACCGACCAAGGCGCCGACCTTTCTTGGCGACGATCTGGCCGGCATGCACGGCGCGCTCGGCGCACTGGCTGCGCTTGCGCACCGCAACCGCAGTGGTGAAGGACAGCACGTCGATGTGGCGTTGATCGACGGCCTGCTGTTTCAGAGCAATGGCAATCTCACCTCGGGCGCGGTGGACATTCCGCTCAAGCGTTACGGCAACCAGTTCGCCATCGCAGCGCCGGCCAATGTCTACGAATGCGCCGACGGACGCATCTATGGCGGTGTGTTGCTCGACAGTCACTGGCGGGCGGTGTGTGCTTTGATGGGGCGGCCTGATCTTGAACACTTGCGCAACGTCGAACGGGTCGAGCGTCGGGAAGAAGTCGACGGCTTAGTGGCGGCCTGGTGTCGCGGCTACACCGCCGACGAAGTGGCCGACAAGCTGAACGCGATCGGCTTGGCGGTGACGCGTGTCAACACCTTTGCCGAGGCCGCGCGCCATCCGCATGTCGCGGCGCGCGACATGTTGCAGCCCACGCGCCTGTCCGATGGCAGCGAGGTGCCGCTAACCGGCCCCGCCGCCAAGTTCTCGCGCACGCCGACGGCTATCCGTGAAGCAGCGCCGAGTCTCGGCCAACATAACGCTGTCATATATGGCGAGCTCGGCTACGACGCGGCTGAACTCGCACGCTTGCGCCGCGACGGGATCATTTGAAATCAGGTGCGTGCAGAGCGAGGTGCTGCCGTCTTACAGAGTGAAATGAATCAGATCGGGGTCGTCGTCGTCGGCCTCGTCACCGAGTGCCATGCTGCCGCTGCCATGCAGCAGTAGTGCGGACTTCTGGACATGGACCCTGCGTCCGTCCACGAAACGCACATGGGTGCCGTTGGTGCTGTCGTCGACAAGATGGTATTCGCCGTTTTTGAATTCGATACTGGCATGGAAACGCGAGACACGCTCACGACGCATGCGCAGGTCGCAGTCGCTGACGCGTCCGATAGTGAAGCGGCCGACGTGGGTGGCCAGATCCCAGCTCAGGCCGCGCCATTCGAGCTTGAGCTGCGGCGGGCGTTTGAACAGGCTCTTGAATTTGCCGCTGGCGGCGAGTCGGGTGTCGGTGGTCTCCTCAACGCTTTGTTTCTTGTGTTTCTCCCATGCCAGCCGCCGTCGCAACTGATCGCGCACGTCGGTCGAGACTTCGTGGCGCATGAAAGAATTGGGCGCGCGGGTGACGAACTTCAGAAGCTCTTCACACCACTGCTCGGTGACGTCGGCGGGATTGAAAAACTGGCGCCGTTCGATTAGCTCGTCGTAGTTGCGCGTGACCAGTTGCAGGGCGGCGTGCTCGATATCGATAGTGAAGTGCAGCAGCACCGGCACCGGACCCTCGATCGTGACCAGCGCCTTCTGATTAGGCCCGCGTGTATCAGTCACGCGTAATGTCTTGAGCGGCAGATCCTGGCGTCGCAGACGATCGATCCAGGTGGTGGGCGACGCCCCGGCGGTGGTCAGTTCCAAGGGACGCACCTTGCCCAGGCGCAGCTCACAACGCAGCGTGACAGCATGGGGCGGTGTGCCCTCGGCACTGACGGAATAATTGCCTTGCTGGAAGCCGCTGACATCACCGATGCCGGCAATCTTGAGACTGACCGGCGTTTCGTCTTGGAGGATAAGGAGCTGTTTGACCAGTTCCGCAAGATTGGCATGGATGCGGAACAGAGCGGGTAGGGCAACGGCGCGGATCTCGTCGGCCCGCGCATCACTCTCGGTGTTGGCGGTGTGGAGCGCCTCTTTGGCTACCGCCCGCTTCTTCAGTTCGTCCAGCAGTCCCATGCCTAGCCTCTGTTGCTGCTCGCCGCCACGCGCAGCACCGTTGCGGCCGGCTGGCCGCAACGGCAACGACTGTTTAGACGGGTGTCTCGACCTTGTCCATGAATTGCGACAGGTCGACGTTTTCGCCGACCAGCAAGTCGGTACGACGCATGAAGTTCGGATTGACGAACCACACCAGCAGCGGCAGCGCTACCAGCGACAGGACCATGTTGATGAGCATGATGGCCACCAGCAGCAGGCCCATGTTGGCCATGAACTTCAGATCCGACAGGAAGTACCACGGCAGGATGCCCAGCAGCATGATGGACGCGGTAAACATGATGGCCCTGCCGGTCGTGGTCAGCGAGGCAAAGATAGCCTTCTTCAAATCATGTTCCTGTGCGACATACTCCTCGCAGATACGTGACAGCAGGTAGATGCCGTAGTCGATACCGACGCCGACACCCATGACCGCAACGATCACTGCGTTGATGTCGAGACCGATGCCTAGCACGTGCATGGACGCGATCAGCATGAAGTTCGACAGGTTGACCGGGATCAGCAGCAGGAAGGCCGCCACGATCGAACGGTAGGCGTACCACGAGAGGAAGAATACGCCGAGGTTCACGCAGCCCAGAATCAACCAGTGGTACTGGTGTACCACGTTGTTCATGGCCTGTTGCAAGGCGATTACGCCCGTCGCGAGCAGCACGTTGAACTCGGGATGATCGCGCCCGACCTTGTCCACCGCCTTGGTGGCAGCCGCCAGGGCCGCGTCTACGGTTTCCTGTTTGTTGTCGCGGAACCATAACGAGACCGTCGAATCCTGGAATTCGAAGTCGGCGACGTGGCCGAAGTTGATGGCGTTGGAGCCCATCAAGGCGGCGAAGCCGGCCGCCGAAATCGCCTCTGGCGTCGGGTCCAGCGGTAGCCACTTGGGATTACCGCCCGAGAACAGACGATTGATGCCACTCATGTAGTCTGAGAAAGACAGCGTCGCACGCGGTGGCAGATTTGGATCTGCTTCGAGCGTGCGCTGCAGCTCGGTTGCGACCTTTACAACTTCCGGCGTGTTGACCACGCGGTGGTCGTTCTTACGCGACTTGGCTTCCAGCACGATTTCCAGAGTGTTGGTGCCGGGGAAGTGCGAGTTGATGGCGCGCGTACCGGTATTGAACTCGGAATCGTCCCATACCAGGTTGCTGCCTTCGACTGGGTTGCCGATTTTGATCTGCATGCTCAGATAGATCGAGCCGATACCAAGAATGGTCACGATCACCGCAGTCACGCGGGCGGCGTTGCCATAAGTAATGTGCGCAATAGCCTCAAGCAGCTTGGTCTGCATGAGGTGGTAACCGGTTTCCTTGTCCTTGCCGCCAACAATCTTCTCAATATTGTTTGGCACCGGCAGATAGGACAGCATAATGGACGCCAGGAAGACGCCGGTCGGGATGATCCAGAAGGCCCAGAAACCGCAGAAGATCGAGTGGTTGACCATGGTCTTAATCGGCGCAATGGCGATGAAGATAATGCCAAACACGTCGGTGAGGATACCGAGCACCGAGGGCGCCATCATGATGCCCATGGTGATTTCCGCAGCCAGCACACGATCCTTGACGTGGTGCAAAACCTCATAGTAGCGCTCGGTGTACTGCACGCAGTGGGAGAACGAGCGCGCGACCAGCAGCAGCGGCACGATCATCAGCAGCGGCTCGATTGGTCGGCCCAGCCAGCCGATGGTACCGAAGCCCCATAGACCGGCCACAGCCGCACATCCGATCGGCATTACGACACCGGCGATATTGCCCATGTAGAAGATCAGCGTGACGATGAGCACGCCGATGGTGGTGGCGAAAATCCGGTAGGTCTGGTGCTGTAATCGATAGACCCAACCCGTCAGCGCCGGCTGTCCGACCAGAAACACGTCGTGATTGGCATCACGCTCCCGCTCGACCAGCGCCTGTACGAAGTCGAAGGACTTGCCATAGTCGAGC
>JANMJF010000637.1:0-12457 GCA_031371245.1 Pseudomonadota bacterium
GCGTGCGGGCTGT
The DNA here is from genome assembly GCA_031371245.1 of Pseudomonadota bacterium. GTDB lineage: Bacteria > Pseudomonadota > Gammaproteobacteria > JADJYF01. Next base: position 14 of record JANMJF010000637.1, read on the forward strand.
CGACGATGCCAGGATTGTGGTCTTCCGTCGTGCCCTGCTCGACCGCCTGGTCGGTGAAGCGGAACTCGCAGACGAGACCAGCAGCGACGAGCTCGAAGTCAGCGAAATCGCCACTGCGCGTTCATCCGACTGGATGATCCGGATGTTGCAGTCAGAGTTGTTCTCAGTGCTGCCGGCAACCAATATCCAGCGCATTTTCGCGCGCATGGAACAGATCGAACTCAAGGCCGACGCCGTGGTGGTGCAGCAAGGCTCCGCTGGCGATTACTACTATGTGATCGAGAATGGCTACTGCGAGGGGTCACGTTCCATCGCCGCCGGCCGCGGCCAGATCCACCTCGCCGATCTCAGTCCGTGCATGGCGTTCGGCGAAGAAGCACTGATCGCCAATCGCGCGCGCAACGCGACTGTCAGCATGCTTTCCGATGGCCGCCTGATGCGTCTCGGCAAGCAGGACTTCTACGAGCTGATCCTGTCGCAGGTATTACGCCCGATATCGTTTGCAGCGGCGCATGAGCAGATCGGAAACGGTGGGGTGTGGCTGGACATTCGTTATCCAGAAGTCCACGCCGCTGGCGCGCTGACCGGCAGCGAAAACATTCCCGTCAATATGCTGCGCCTGCAGAGCAGTCGCCTGCGCAAGGACTTTCACTACTTCGTATGCGGCGACGACGTAGATCAGTGTGCCATCGGCGCCTTCCTGCTCGCCGAACGCGGCTTTGACGTGGCCTATCTCAGCGAGACGATTGCGGCCATCGGCGAACGCCATCCCGAGCTGATCAGCCGTCCGCACCTAGCGGAAGAAGCTTCGAATGTCACGGTCATCAATTTCCCCGGCGCAGAAATGCTAGTGCCGGACTATGGCCTGGATGGCGCCAAGGACGGTCGCGATATCAACCCCTTGGAAAACACCATCAATAAAATTGCCGGTCTATCGACCTACGCGGAGGCTGACAAAGCGATGCATGACATCACACCCATCGACCAGTTTACGGATACCGCCACCGGTCGCACGCTGGCCGACATCATCAACGAGCTTGAGCAGCAGCACGATGATCTCACGCCGCTTGCGGACGCGCCCATGGCGCTGTCGGCATTAGAAATGGACCGCGAGCCAGCCCTCGCCGGGGCACCGCGCCAGGCCGCTCGCAGCGATCTGCCGCGCGACGCGATCAGTGTCCTGCTGGCGGAAATGGAAACCCGTCTGCGCCACGAAGTAGCCAAGACCGTGGACGCCAAGTCGGCCCTGGTAGCGGTCGAATATCAGACCACGCTCGCGCGCATGCGCGAGCTCACCAGCGAGGAAGTGCGCGAGAAGGAAATCAAGATCCGCGAGCGCTATGCTGCCGAATACAGCGAGAAAGAGCAGCTGGTGCGCAGCTATTACAAGAAGCTCATCGCGCTGGCCAATAAAATAAGCCGGCAGAAGGCCCAGTTGCAGGAAGCTAAGAAGCAGTTCGAAGTCAAACTTGCGTCGGCCAATCAGCTCTATCGCGAGGTCGAGGAGATGCGCAATCTGCTCTCGGATCAAGCAGTCAGCATGGAAGAACAGGCACTGGAAGACATCCCGCAGCTGATCAAGCTCTAAGCATAATCCCCAGCGCCCTGCACCGGCCCGTCGGGCCGGTGCGCAATCTCACTTCAGCCACACTTCGACTCGCCACAGTTCAAACAGGTCATGCAATTGTCGAGCGCGACCACGGCCTTGGCGAAGCAGTGACTGCAATGCAGAGCATTGCCGGGCACGCCGCTGTCATCGCCGTGCCTGGCATCGTGGGCCGGTGCCAGCTCTGGCCGCACACGCGCCGGGCCGAGCAGACCGATGGAGCGCAGGTGGGTCTCGATCACATCGCCAATCTCGGCCACCAGTGAAGGCGTATAGCGCCCACCTTTTTTGAAGTAGCCACCGCGTGGATCGAACACGCTGCGCATCTCGTCCACCAGAAAGGTGACGTCGCCGCCCTTACGGAACACCGCTGAGATAATGCGGGTCAGCGCCACTATCCACTGAAAGTGATCCATATTCTTGGAGTTGATAAAGATCTCGAAGGGTCGTCGCAGCTCGTGGGGCGTGCCGGCATTGAGTACGATGTCATTGACGGTGACATACAGCGCATGGGCCGAGAGTGGCGTCTTGAGCTTATAGGTCGAGCCGAGCAGCACCTCGGGGCGCTCAACTTTCTCGTGCATCTGGATGATTTCCGCGCTCGGCTCCTCAACAGCAGCCGTCTCGCCCAACACTTCCACAGCGGTAATCGCTTGTTCGATCTTCTTCGCCATCGTTAAATCTCCTGGCTCGCGGTGGGATCAATAGACACCGTAGTAACCTTCCTTGATCGCATCGTAAAGATTAGCGGCGGAATGCATCTCACCTTCGTATTCGATTTCCTCGTCACCGCTGGCCTCGACCACACTGCCGTCGGCGAGCGTAAATCGATAGCGGGTGCGGGCCAGATCGGCATGTTTAACCAGCACGCCCTGGAAGGCGCTCGGATTGAAGCGGAACGTGGTACAGCCCTTGAGTCCACGTTCATAAGCCTCGAAGTAAAGATCCTTGAAGCGATCAAAGGCAATGTCCGACGGCACATTGACGGTCTTGGATATCGACGAATCTACCCAGCGCTGAGCAGCGGCCTGCATGGCGATGTGTTCGTTGGGTTCGATGTCGTCGGCGGTGACAAAACAGGCCGGCAGACGATCGGCGGCATCGACCGCGTCAGGCGCAGCCTTGGCATTGACCACCGCGCGCCACACCAGCAATTCGTAAGAACAAACCTCGACCTTGTCCTTGGTCTTGCGCCCGGCGGTAATAACATTGCGCACGTAGCGATGGGCGAAGCTGGGTTCGATACCATTGCTGGCATTGTTACCGAGCGATAGTGCAATGGTGCCGGTTGGCGCTATCGAACTGTGGTGGGTAAAGCGTGCGCCCTCCTCGGCAAGCGCCGTCACCAGGCCCGGATCAAGCTCGGCCAACTGCCGCATGTAGCGGCTATAGCGCGCGAACAGCACACGGCCTTTCATGACGTCACCGGCCCGCACCCCATCGCGGACCATTTCCGGTCGCGCCGCCAGCATCGCCGCGGTGACCGTGAAATCTTCGTTCATGATCGGTGCCGCGCCTTTTTCGCGCGCCAGTTCGAGACCCGTGCGCCAGCCGCTCACTGCCAGCTCGCGGCTGACCTCTGCGGTAAACTCGACCGCTTCGGCGGAGCCGTAGCGCATGCCGAGCAGGGCCAGTGCCGAACCGAGGCCGAGAAAGCCCATGCCATGGCGACGCTTGCGCGCGATTTCATCGCGCTGGCGCGACAGCGGCAGACCGTGCACTTGCACAACGTTGTCCAGCATGCGGGTGAAAATGGCTACCACGCGCCGATACGTGTCCCAGTCAAAAGCCGCTGCACGACTGCAGGGATCACGCACGAAACAAGTGAGGTTGACCGAACCGAGCAGGCAGGCGCCATAGGGCGGCAGGCCCTGCTCGCCACAAGGATTGGTGGCGCGAATGTTTTCGCAGAACCAGTTGTTGTTCATCTCGTTGTAACGATCGATCAAGATGAAGCCAGGCTCGGCGTAATCATAGGTGGCGTGCATCACCGCATCCCACAACTCGCGTGCCGGCAAGCGCCGGTAGATCTTGCAGGCCACGCGCCCCTGCGCATCGACTCGATAACCGTCGTGGCTGGGCCACGGCCGCCACACCACCTGCGTGGCATTGTCCACATCGAGTTGTTCGACCTCGAACTCATGTTGCGTGGCGGGAAAGGCCAGCACCCATGGCGCATCTTCGCGTACCGCCTCCATGAATTCGCGCGTCACCAGCAGCGACAGATTGAATTGCCGTAGGCGGCCGTCTTCGCGCTTGGCGCGGATGAAATCCATCACGTCGGGGTGGCCGATGTCGAAGGTCGCCATCTGCGCGCCGCGACGGCCGCCGGCCGAGGAGATGGTCAGGCACATGCGATCGTAGACATCCATGAACGACAGCGGGCCCGAGGTGTAAGCGCCGGCACCGGCGACAAAAGCGTCGCGCGGTCGCAAGGTCGAAAATTCGTAGCCGATGCCACAACCGGCCTTGAGGGTGAGTCCGGCCTCGTAGATCTTCGAGAGGATGTCTTCCATCGAATCGCGGATGGTGCCCGACACCGTGCAATTGATGGTCGACGTCGAAGGCTTGTGTTCGGCCGCACCGGCATTGGCCAGGATGCGGCCGGCCGGCAACGCGCCGTGGCGCAAGGCCCACAAGAATTCCTGCTGCCAGTGCCGCACCTGTGCCGGGCTGTCCTCGACCGCCGCCAGTGCGGCGGCGATACGCTCCAGGGTGGCGTGCGGCGTTGCATCCAGCACCTGCCCGTCGGCAGCTCGCAAACGGTATTTGCTCGCCCAGATATCGTGGGCAACCGCTTGCAAAGGCAGATTGCGCACGTCATCAGCGGCGGCGCTACGGGTGTGTTGCAGCATGGACTGCGCGCTCCAGGGCAGGTCGGCTGGGTAGTGTACTCGCGTCGGCGTGCGGTGGCGTGCGGACGGTCGATGCCTCGCCGGATCGCTCACCACCGACGCGTTGCATTAAGTAAACTGTCGCAACTGTGTTGCTATTCGCCGCTCCCGGTCGCAGCAGCTTTCGTTCCCACTCCTGTGCCGGCGCTTGCTCCATGAATTTGACCCACAACGAGTTCCGTGCAGCGTTTGGCACCGCGACCTTTGAGCGTGGTTTGCTGTATTTCAAGAAGCGCCATGTGATGGACATGGCTGTCGAACAATTTGAAAGCGAGACCGTCATCCAGGCCACCACCGCTGGCAGCGGCCACGCCATCTACACGCAGAACATTTCATTGGACGACACTGGCCACTCGCTGGTCATCAATGGCGATTGCAGTTGTCCGGTCGGCTACAACTGCAAGCACGTAGCCGCCGTGTGTCTCGCCTACATCGAGCGTGCTCGACCGGCGCCCCGGTCCGCAGACTCACTGACCGCCTTTACCGCGTGGCTGCAACGCATGGCGGCAGCGGGTGTAACCACGCAGGTGCCAGATCAGGAGTTAGTGGTCTATTTGCTCAGTGCCGATTCCTCGCGACACGCCAGCAGCGGGTTCGGTATCGAAGCACGTATAGTCAAACCACGCGCCGACGGGCGCGGCTACACCCGCGGGCGCAATATCCATCTTGAGCGCATGGGGCTCGGCGAATTTGGCGCGCGTATGGCCACGAGTATGGACCGCGACATCGCCGGGCTGTTGTTGGCAGGTGGTGGCTACTGGCAGGGCCCGTCGCTGGCCGGGCGTGCCGGCTACCACGCGGTCGCGGCACTGCTCGAAAGCGGCCGCTGTTACTGGCTGGATACCGCCGGCCCACCGCTGGCCGCCGGACCATTGCGTGAGCTCGAACTTGCCTGGCAGGCCAGTGGCGCAGACGGCGCACTCGAACTCACCAGCGCCATCGCCGGTGGCAGTCTATTGCTACCCACCATCCCACCGCTGTACCTCGATCCCGAGCGCCACGTGGTAGGCGCACTCAATAGTCAGGGACTGACCGCCGCACAGCTTGCCCTGCTCGCCGCAGCACCGCGCGTGGCGCCTCAACACGCGGTTGGTGCGGCGCAGATCATGACCGGCAGTTACGCACAGCTGTCGATGCCGCTGCCAGCGCCGGTCACGACCCGTGAAAACGCTGGCCAGACGCTGCAACCTTGTCTCGGGCTTTACGGTGACGGGCCCGGTGACGGCGCATGGCTGGTCCTGGATTTCTGCTACGGCAGTGACCGCATCCACGCCTTGCCGCGCGCAGCGAGCAGCGTGTTGACGATAGGTGAGGAATTCGTGCGTGTGCTGCGCGACCCGACCGCCGAAGACCACGCCCACACGCGGCTGCGCGCCTTGGGTTTTGTCGCGGCGCCGGCCAGTACCTACCGTGAGCCGGCAACACGGGCGGTCTACGTGCGGGCCGAAATCGATAGGTTGTCCTGGGCCAGCGCCTGGTCGCGTTTCCTGCGCGAAGACCTGCCGCAGCTCAGCGCCGACGGCTGGCAGATCGACCATGACACGAGTTTCGATCTGCACTTCGAGAGCGGCACCTGGTCGGCCGAGATTACCGATACTGCGGGTGATTCTGACTGGTTTTCGCTGGGCTTCCAGCTCGAGTTCGCGGGCAATTCGCTGCCGCTGATCGAGGTACTCGCGCCGGTGCTCGATGCCGACTGGTCAGCGTTGCCGGACACCGTCGCGGTGCCGGTCGGCCCACATCGCTTCGTCGAAGTGCCCAGTGCCCGACTGCGACCGCTGCTCGATACCTTGCGCGCACTGTTCGCCGATCGTGCACCGACCGACAACGACCACCGCCTGCGTTTATCGCGCTACGAAGTGGGCGTACTGACCGAGCTGGAAAGCCAGGGTCTCGCCGTCGAAGGCGGCAAACGTTGGCGCAAGCTGGCCGAGAAATTGCGTGACTTCGACGGCATTCAAGCGGTGCCAGTGCCGGCCGCCGTGACCGCCGACTTGCGTGGCTATCAACAACGCGGCCTAGCCTGGTTGCAGTTCTTGCGCGAGTACGGCTTCAACGGCGTGCTTGCCGACGACATGGGCTTGGGCAAAACCCTGCAGACCCTCGCCCACCTGGTGGTCGAGAAGAACGCCGGGCGCCTCGATCGGCCCGCGCTGCTGGTTGCCCCAACCAGCTTGATGGGTAATTGGCAACGCGAAGCGGCACGTTTTGCCCCGACGCTCACCTTGGCCGTGCTGCATGGCGCGGATCGTAGCGTGCGTTATGTCGGTGCTGCGGCAGCCGATTTGCTGCTGACCACGTACCCGCTGCTGCCGCGCGATGCCGAACGGCTGGCCGCCATCGAGTTTCACAGCGTCATTCTCGACGAGGCGCAGAACGTCAAGAATCCGCGCGCCAAGGCCGCGCAGGTGCTACGTCAACTCACTACCCGCCATCGTCTATGCCTGACCGGCACGCCCTTGGAAAACCATCTTGGCGAATTGTGGGCGCTATTCGATTTCCTGATGCCGGGCTTTCTTGGCGACGCTAACGCCTTTCGACGCATCTACCGCACACCGATCGAGCAGCATGGCGATGTTGCACGCCAAGCGCTGCTGGCCAGACGCATCGCGCCCTTCCTGTTGCGCCGAACCAAAGCCGAGGTTGCCGCCGAACTGCCGCCCAAGACTGAGATGGTGCAGCCGATCGAACTCGGGCCAGCGCAAGCTGAACTCTATGAGAGTATTCGCGCGAGCATGGATAAACGCGTGCGTGAAGCCATCAGTCGTCAAGGCTTGGCGCGCAGCCACATCACCATTCTCGACGCCCTGCTGAAGTTACGTCAGGTCTGTTGCGATCCGCGCCTGCTCAAGCTTGAAACACGCGGCGCGCGGCCGCCCTCGGCCAAACTCGAGTTTCTACTCGAGCTGCTCGAAGAACTGATCGCCGAGGGACGCAAAATTCTATTGTTTTCGCAATTCACTTCGATGCTTGCCTTGATCGAAGAACAATTGCAGCGGCGCGCCATCGACTACGCAAAATTGACCGGCCAGACGCGCAAACGCGACGACGCCATCGATCAATTTCGGCATGGCGATGTGCCGTTGTTTCTGATCAGCCTCAAAGCCGGCGGCGTCGGACTCAATCTCCCCGAAGCCGATACCGTCATTCATTACGACCCATGGTGGAACCCCGCCGTCGAGGCGCAAGCCACCGACCGCGCGCACCGCATCGGGCAGACCCAGCCGGTATTCGTTTACAAACTGATAGTCGCCAACAGCGTCGAAGCACGTATGCTCGATCTGCAAGCGCGTAAACGCGCGCTGGCGGCCGGCATCTACGCCGGCCAGAGCAACGCACGCAGCCTCGACTTCGATGCCGACGCGCTGGCCGCGCTGCTCGCGCCGATCGAGCGCGATGCGCAGCCAGCCAAAACGACGTCCCGACCCATGACGCGCAAGCGCTAGGGGCCTGTCGGACTTAGGCTGAATTGTTACGACGGCGGGCCAGTGCAACACCAGCCAAGGTCACACCAAGCAGCCCGAGGGGCGCGGGCAGCGGCACCGGCGTGGTCGAGATATTGATATTGTCGACCTGGCCAATGTTGGGAAGAGTGGTCGAGCCCAGCGTCGCGGGTGCGGTGGCCGCAACTTCACCAGCCAGGAAGGCGATGGAATCGAAGGTTGCGAATTGCGGCTGCCAGCCGGCGATGACATTGGTCTGGTCGCCGAGTTGGGTGCCGCTCGCGGTGTCGCTGATGATGGAATGGAAAGTCCCGGTCGTCGCGTCGATATCCAGTGCCACGGAATACCAGATGCCAAGCGCCGAAGGCACCCCGAGATCGATGTCGGCAGACGGTCCACCGTTGGAGCTGATCAGGAACAGGCGCCAGCCTTGGGTCTGACTGCTGGCGTAGATGCCGGCCTGCGGCGTGTTATCGAAGTTGCTGATATTGGCCTGGGCGAACGTCAATTGCATCGACCAGTCACTCGCCGGACCGGCATTCTGAAGGTCGGCACTGGTATTGGCATACTGCACGGTGCGGATGTCGGCGAATAACGAATAGTTCGAACTGACCGGTACCGACGTGTAAATGCCCTTGGCCACGCCGAGCGCATTGACGGTCTGCATGGCCTGGGTCGGGTTGCCATGGGCGTCAGTGGTATTGACTACGGTCGCGGACGGCAGCGTGGCGTTGATCAGTGGCGGCAATTCCGGCAGTACGGTCGCGACGTCCTGCCAGGTGGGGCTAGGAAAGTTTCCAGGTGTATAGGCTTCGAAGTTATCGATGACGGAGGCGGCACCGGCACTTTGACCGGCCAGGGTTAGCAATGTGGCGGCTAGCGCCCCATAGGTGCACACAGCACACGTCGACTTGTACATGATCTACTCTCCCACTCTGGATATTTTGTAAAACCTGACGATGAAACGACCGACCTGCCAGCCGGCGCACGCGTGCCGTTGCGGTGGCGCGTGGTGCAGATGGTGGTCGGCCGCCCCTTATAACATCGCACCGCTGGCCAACACTGCCGACTATTCGACTAATGCCGGGCTACCTACCTACGGTCCCGTTGGGGCGCAGCACGCTGTCCTCACAAGGACAAGGTGCTTGGCTGAAGCAATTGAAACACCTGCTTACTGGGGGCGGACACTGCGACTCAGATCAAATTGTCTTGCGCAGCGATCATCGCTATTTCATACGCGTGATCTCATCGAGGAAGCTGCGGCGGACCCCGAGCAAACCGAGCGCCTCCCAGGTTGGCGTCAGGCGCCGCACGCGCTGCTTGAACGAGTCTTCGTAGGACTCGGCATCGAGATAACCGTGCTGGTGCTGAAAGAACATGTTGTCCCAATGAGTCTGCTGCGCGATTTGCCACATGCGGAAGCGCGCACGCTCTTCGCTGTTGAGTTGCTCAAGTGCAACGACATTTTCGGGATAACCGAGCTCGGTGAGCTTCATAATCACCGGCGCGATGTATTTTGAATCGGCGGCATGGACGAGCATGGTCTGAAGCGCCGTGGAGCGCATCTGATAGGTCTGCGCAAGCGCGAGTTTACGACCCTCGTCCATCGCCTGGGTGTTAAGACGGACCTGCTTACTTAAATAGATCAGGGTTGCGACGACGCTGAGTGCGCCGATGATCGAGCCTATCGCTCCGAAGTCCTGCAATGTCATGGTTCCCCTCCGGCGCCGTTACGGCTGCTGCCAAGGTGAGGGATCAGAGCAGGGTTTCTAAAGATGATCAAACCAATCACCGGCTTTTCACGCAGCCACAAGCCGACTCCGCCACTTGATAGTTGCCTCAGGCGTGTACGGCGTCGATCAGTTCGCGCCAACGGTTGAACTCACCGTCACCGCCCATCGAGCGATATAGCGAGACGCGGTTCAGCACACCGTCGTACCGTTCGCGCAAGCGCTTGCCGATGTTACCGGGCGCATCAACGATAGCGATCTTCTCCAGCAGTGCAGCCGGGATGGCGGCCGCCATTTCGTCGAGCTTGCCTTCGCGCAGCAGGCCGTTCAACTGCCGGCCCAGATCGGTGTAGCCGTGGTGCTCGAATACACTGGCGTAGCTCGGGGTCGTGCCATAGAAAGAGATCTGCCGACGCACAGTGCGTTCCATTTGGTCGGCTTCGGCCGGGGTCTCGCCGCTGATGATGAAAACCGGCGCATAGAGCTCGACGTCCGCCAGACTGCGACCGGCGGACTTGGCGCCCTCGGCAATGGTCGGGCACACCACCTCGCGCAGATATTCGACGGTGTGGACCGGATGGACATGGAAGCCATCCGCCACTTCGCCCGCCGCACGGCACATGCCGGTATTCACGCCAGCGAGATAAACCGGGATATTGGGGTGATCGATCGGTCCCGGTGTAAAGAAGGCGTTGATCAGTTTGAAGCGATAGAACGGCCCTTCGTAGTTGGGACGCGCGCCGGTCTGGTAGGTGTCCCAGATCGCCCGTACGCAGCGGATATAGTCGGTGACCCGTGCGGCCGGATGGTCGAAGGGCATCGAGAAACGTTTTTCAACGTGGGCCCTCACCTGGGTACCGAGACCAAGGCGGAAGCGGCCCTCGGAATCGCGCTGCAGATCCCAAGCGATCTGGGCCATGGCGAACGGCGAACGGGCAAAGGCCACGGCGATATTGGTGCCGATCTCAATCTTGGGCGCCGCTGCCGCAGCGTGGGCGAGCGGCATGAAGGCATCACTCATGGCCTCGAAGGTCCAGATGCAGTCGAAGCCCAGCGCTTCGTATTCGCGCGCCAGTGCCGCAATCCTGGCGGGCTTGGCCGGCGCCATGAAGGTATCGATTTTCATTGTGTCTCCCCAAGGGTACATGCGGGTCACCGCGACCGCGCGGCGTCCGAGTCAGGCTCGTATCGTAACGCAGTGCCGGCGCCCGCCGAAATGAATGGTGGTCTGCTCAGTCTCCAGTGCCCCGGTTAGTGCGCAGCGCCAACACTGCCGACAGCGGGCTCTTGACGGCCAGCCCACCGCGCTTCAACACGTGGGTATAGATCTGGGTCGTGCGAATGTCGCTGTGGCCGAGCTGCTCCTGCACGGTGCGGATATCTGCGCCGCGCTCCAGCAGATGGGTGGCGAAGGAATGACGCAGGGTATGACAGCTCGCCGGCTTGGCGATCGCAGACTTCACTACTGCGCGTCGCACGGCCCGTTGCACACGCTGCTCGTCCAGGTGATGGCGACGGCGCTTAGCACTGCGCGGATCGGTGGAAATAGCATCCGCCGGAAATACGTATTGCCAGCCCCACTCGAGGGCAGCCGCGGGATACTTGCGCGCCAGTGCGTGGGGCAACCACACCGCGCCATGGCCCTCGGCTACATCACGTTCGAACAAGGTCCGCCGCACCGCGAGGTGGCGTGTCAGCGGTTCGACGAGTTCGTCGGGCAGGGTCACCACCCGATCCTTGCCACCCTTACCGTCGCGCACCAGTAACGCCCGATGTTCGAAGTCGAGATCTTTCACCCGCAGTCGCACACTCTCCATGAGTCGCAGTCCCGCGCCGTACTGCAGACAGGCCACCAGCCACACCCGCTCCGGCAGCAGCGATAGCACACGCGCGACCTCCTCGACCGATAACACCACCGGCAGATGCAGCTTGGCCTTGGCCCGCACCACACCGGGCATGGCTGCCAGCGGCCGTTCGAGTACGGCGTCGTAGAGAAACAGCAGGGCGTTCAAGGCCTGATTCTGGGTGGCTGGTGCAACATGGTCATCGAGCGCGAGATGCGACAAAAAGGCCGCAACCTCGACTTCACCCATGGCCTGCGGATGGCGACGGTGATGGAATTGGATGAAGCGCCGTATCCAGTAGACATAGGCCTGCTCGGTACGGATGCTGTAATGGCGCACGCGCACGGCGGCGCTCACGCGGTCGAGAAATGGGGAGGATGAAGCCACGTCCTTGTGTCTCCTGATGACTGTCAAGGCGAAACGCTAACCGATGGCGCGCGGCGAGTGCAATGGACACGAGGTCTGTGGCCCGGCCGGGGTCGATAAAGATTCGAGCCCAAGGCTGCGGCGAGACCCTGGTGAACTGCCGTGCGGGCGTGATAATGATCGAAGCTGTGGCACCGAAGTTTAATCAGCCAGCGGATTGCCTGGCCCGCTCAGGACAGTCAAGAAGCAGTCATGATCTACACCAAGTCAGTTTCCAGCACTATCGATCTTGAACACGACGGTCTACGTATTCTGGCCACCCGCTTTCGCGGTCGCGGCCTGAGCAAGGCCCGCTATGACGTGTGGATGCCGTCGCTGGGTCCGAGCGAGACGCTGCTGCGCGACATGCAGGCGGGCCGTATCCCGTGGCTCGAATTCATTCGCGGCTACCGTGCGGAATTATTCGCCGATGGCGCCATCGATGCCGACAATCAGACCATCAAGAATCACGGCCAGAAATTTACCTTGCGGCTGATCAAGACCCTGGCGGCGCAAGCGCCG
>JANMJF010000710.1:0-4463 GCA_031371245.1 Pseudomonadota bacterium
ATGAGGTGGTGCTGCCCGAACAACTCGGCTTCGGGCGTTATTTCACTACCCGCATGTTTAGCCAGCGTTACGACGTCGAACGCGGCTGGCACGACGCGCGCATCAGCGCTTACCGTCCCATTACCCTGGACCCGGCCGCCACCGTCTTTCACAACGGTCAGATGATCTTCGACGGCACCAAGGCCTATCGCCGCCCCGACGGTCACATCAACCTGTTTCGCCCCGAATGCAATGCCGAGCGCTTCAATGCGTCAGCGCAACGCATGGGCATGCCGACGGTCGACAGCGATTTCCACGTGCACGCGATAGAAACCTTGGTCGGCCTCGATCACCGCTGGGTACCGGATCGCGACGGCACGGCGCTGTATATCCGTCCGGTCATGATCGCGAGTGAGAAAACCCTCGAAGTAAGGGCCAGTCGCGAATACCTGCACTACATCATCCTGTCGCCGGTCGCGCCCTATTTCGCAGCTGGCTTCGCGCCCGTAGCGGTCTATGTCTCCGACGACTATGTGCGCGCGGTGCGTGGTGGCACTGGCGAGGCCAAGACCCCAGGCAACTATGCCGGTTCGATCGCGGCCACCGAAGTCGCGCTCGCCAAGGGCTATCAGCAGGTGTTGTGGCTAGACGGTGTCGAGCGGCGCTACGTCGACGAAGTCGGGGCGATGAATATCGCCTTCGTCTTCGACGCTCACGAGATTGTCACGCCGGTGTTGAGCGGCGCGATTCTGCATGGCGTGACGCGTCGCTCGCTGTTACAGATGGCACCCGATCTGGGTTTCGCCGTCAGCGAACAACGCATTGCCATCGACGAAGTCCTGGGCGGCCTTGCCAGCGGCCGCATCACCGAGATTTTTGGCATGGGCACCGGTGCCGTCATTGCGCCGGTCGGACGACTGCATTACCAGGATCGGGAGTTCGTGATCAGAGATGGCCAGCCGGGTCTCGTGGCGCGCACCCTGCATGCTGAACTCACCGGGCTGCAGACCGGCCGGCGGCCGGATCCCTATGGTTGGACGCGCAAAATAGCAGTGGCTGCCGCGCGTGACGCCTGAATTCATCACCCGGGAGCACCGACCATGACGACTGTCCATCTGATCGAATACGCCGCTGCCGAACCGGCGGTACGTGCGGTCTACGACGACATCCGCGCGACGCGCAAAACCGACTTTATCAACAACTTCTGGAAGGCACTCGCGCACAATCCCGAGCAGCTCAAACGTACCTGGGAAAGTGCCAAGGCGGTGATGGCGCCGGGCGCACTCGACCCGCTGACCAAGGAATTGATCTACATCGCCGTGTCGGTCGCCAACGCCTGTGAGTACTGCATTCACTCCCATACCGCTGCGGCGCGCGCCAAGGGCATGACCGCGGGGCAATACGCGGAACTACTGGCCGTGATCGGCATGGCTCACCACACCAACGGCTTGGCCGCGACGCTGCAGGTGGAAGTCGACGAGATCTTCAAAGTCCGGAACTGAGGACTGGCGTGCGCGATCACGTGGCGTGCATCACGGCCGCCGGCCCGGAACACCGGTAGGGTGCTGCGCTGAAACAGGATACAAAACCGGTCATCGTCAATGCGTGGGGCGACCTTAAGCAACCAATCCCCTTCTGCGGCGTCTACCTACAAGGGTGATGGCAGCTACCGTCTGCATCCTCATCAATCATCGGAGTGATCGAAACATGCAAAGACAATTGCTAGCGCGCTTGGCCGTGCTGCTGCTGATCGCAATCTGCGCCGGCAAGGCCATGGCGCGCGGCGGCCATGGTCATGGCCACGGTCATGGTCATTTCCACAGCAGCGTCGGCTTTTATTTCAACGATCCCTACCCATGGGGGCCGGACCCATTCTTCTATCCTTACCGGCCTTATATCTACAGTCCGCCGCCGGTCATCATCGAACAACGCGAGCCGCCGGTGTACATCCAGCGCCAACCTGCGCCGCCCGCACCCACGGTAAGTTCGAACTGGTACTACTGCCAGAACCCACCCGGCTATTACCCCTATGTGCAGAGCTGCCGCCAGCCCTGGGTGAATGTCGATCCCCGTAGCGTCCCGTCAGCGTCCGCGCGCTGATCCGTTCCTCAGGAGTGCAAACATGAGATCCACATCGCGCATCGCCGTCATCATCCTCAGTGCTAGCCTCGCCGCCTGTGCGACCTACCCGAGCGGACCGAGTATCATGGCCTTGCCGGGCAACGGCGCCAGCTTTGACCAGTTCCGCGCCGACGACTACGCGTGCCAGAGCTATGGCCAGCAGACGCTAGGCGGGCGCAGTCCGCAGCAGGCCGCTTCGGACAGCGGCGCCAATAGCGCCGCCGTTGGCACCGTGCTCGGTGCCGCAGCAGGCGCGCTGCTCGGTGCGGCCTCCGGCAATGCCGGCGCCGGTGCCGCCATCGGCGCCGGCAGCGGACTCATCCTCGGCAGTGCGACTGGCAGCGACTCCTACGCCACCAGCGGCTACCTCGCCCAACAGCGTTTCGACGACGCTTACATCCAGTGCATGTACGCCAAAGGACATCAGGTGCCCGTGCCCGCCAGTGTCGCCAATTATCAGCAGCCCGCACCGGCCTACGGCACACCCCCGCCGGCTAGCGCACCGGTCACGGTACCGCCCGCCGGCAGCAGCTATCCGCCGCCGGGCACCGCGCCGCCGCCGGGCTACTGATGGCCTCTGATGAGTGAGCCGCACACCACACCGGCCGCGCTTCCAGCCCACTCGCCGAGGTTGTTCGCAAGCGTCGATCGCGGCCGAAGTAGTGCTTCGGTTTCCTGACGCAAATTCATGTTTTTTCGACACTAGTGATTCCATTTGTGCCGGCTCCAGTGGTATCGTGACTAGTCACCTCGTGACAGGCTTCACTGTCCCGCAGTGGGCCATAAGACAGGCGGAGACGCGAATCCACTTTTAAGCGAAAGCGATCGGGACGAGCGGCAGCGTGATAGACGAGCAAGTAGAAGGACTCACACGACCCGACGATTGGGGTCGCCGGCGCGGCAGCATTCGACATGAAGTCTCGTTGCCGGCCATCGTGTTCGACCGCAAAGGCAACGCTGTCGCGTGCACTGTCGAGGACATCAGCAGCACCGGCATGTCGCTCAAGATCGACCTCAAAACGCCCGAGCCCGGTCGCGAAGCGCTTGAGCAAGGGACCGGTGGTCGTCTGGAATTTTCCGTGCGACTGAATACTGGCACCAACCAAAAAGTGGCAGTACCGGTCCAGATCATGTGGCGCACGCCGGTCAGCCTCGGTGTCCGCTTCAAGCGCCAGGATGACAGCCTGCGCACTGCGCTCAAAGTCATCGCGCAGGCGGCGGTCGAGGCACGTGTCGCCGATCCACTAAGCGGTCGGCGCGGCCGGCCCGCCAATCACCGCAAGGTGATGCTGGCCTGTCGCAAGACCAGCGAGAAGCTGCTACCGAACATCATCTGGGCTTTGCGTACCGAGACCGGCCGGCGCTTGCGTCACGAAGCTGACGGCGCGCCACCGTCCCAGGCCCGCGAAGCGCGCGCCGAGGCCGACCTACTTGACGACAAGGCCATCCCCATCGGGCGCACTATCGAGCGCCAGTTCCTGCAATCTTTTGCGGTGGTCAGTGATATGGACCAGACCCAGGAGATGACGGTTGCGCCAATGTTTTTGAAAAATCCGGAGGGTGATGTCAACGGCGCCTACGACATGGTCGGCGACGAACAAGTCCAGCAGGATGCCACCATCCTAGCGATCGGGCACGCCGCAGCGGAAAAATTCAAGCTCAAACTGTTTCAGCTCAATGTGCGGCTCGCCGGCGTGTTAGGTCATCCGCTGGACCCCGACGCAAACCCGCTGCAGCCCGCCACTGCCTGCCGCATTCTGTGGCAGGCGACAGTCGATTTCTGCGATTCGCCGCGCATGCGGCGCTGCCTGCATGACGCCATCCGTGTGCGCGTGGTGCCACTGCTCGGCGAACTCTACGACGCTATCGAGAAGACGCTCGACGAAGAAGGCGTGCCACGCGCGTTCGAGCGCATCGATTAATAACCACGACCGCGCCCTGGCGCGGCCAACACCGCATCTTTCAGCACAACGGAGTATCGCGATGGCCAGCGCCTCACCCACCGCCGGATTTGTCATGAACCAGACCATGCTGCGGATTCGTGACCCCAAGGTCTCGGTCGCCTTTTATCAGGACGTGCTCGGCATGACCCTGCTCGATCGCTACGATTTCGAATCCATGCAATTTTCGCTTTATTTCGTCGGTTATCTGGCGCCAGGCGAAACCGTTCCCAGTGACGCAGGCGCACGCGCACAATGGGTATTCGGACGCCCCGCGCTGATTGAGCTGACGCACAATTGGGGTAGCGAATCCGACGCCAAGTTTGCTGGCTACCACGACGGCAACAGCGACCCGCGTGGCTTCGGTCACATCGGCATCTCGGTGCCCGATGTCTACGCCGCCTGTGAGCGCTTTGAAAAGCT
>JANMJF010000727.1:0-2920 GCA_031371245.1 Pseudomonadota bacterium
GGCGTGCGCAGGCGCAGCGCTCGTTCGAGTTCCGTGCGGTCATGGACTTCAGTCAGCACGTCCAGGCCGTATTCCTCGGCGGCGCGTGCCAGCTCGTCCATCAGCACGTCGTCCAGACAGGCCACGATCAGCAAGATGCAATCCGCACCCAGCGCGCGGGCCTCGACGATTTGATAGGGGTCGATCATGAAATCCTTGCGGATGATCGGCAACGTGCAGGCCGCGCGTGCAGCCTGCAGATGGGCATCGCCGCCCTGGAAGAAGCGCTCATCGGTGAGCACCGACAGACAGGTCGCGCCGCCTCTCATGTAACTCGCGGCGATGGTGGCCGGATCGTAGTGCTCGCGTATCACGCCCTTGCTCGGCGAGGCCTTCTTGCACTCGGCGATCACACCCGGCCCGCCAGCCTGCACCTTGGCGAGCAAGGCGTTATAGAAGCCGCGCACAGGGTTGGCGCCACGCGCCGCATGGTCGATGTCCGCCAGGGAACGCAGAGCTTTACGTGCAGCCACTTCGGTTTTTTTATGGGCCACGATTTCAGTCAGGATGTCGCTCATGGACCGCTCGCTCGTTCAGGATTTCTTGAAGGCCTGGGTATACGCGATGAAACGTGCGAAGCACTCGCGTGCCGCGCCGCTGGCGATCACTTCCTGGGCGCGAGCCAGGCCGGCGGCGAGATCGCTTGCGAGACCGGCGATATAGATGGCGGCACCCGCATTCAAGGCGACGATGTCGCGTGCCGTGCCGGGCTGATTGTCGTAGACCGCGCGGATGTGAGCGAGACTGGCCTGCGGATCGCGCGCCGCCAGACCGGCGAGCGGCTGGAAGGCGATGCCAAATTCGCGTGGGTCGATAACGAAACGCCGCACGGCGCCGTCGCGCAGCTCGGCCGCATGGGTCACAGCGCCGATACTGATCTCGTCCATCCCATCTTCGGCGCAGACCACCATGGCGCGCGCCACGCCGAGCCGGCGCAGCACTTCCGCAGCGCGCGTCACCCACGACACGTCGTAGACCCCCATCAACTGCACTGAGGCATTGGCCGGGTTGGTCAGCGGACCCAGCACATTGAACAGCGTGCGCGTGCCGAGTTCGCGGCGCGGTCCGGCGGCGTGACGGGTTGCGCCATGGTGTGCGGGTGCGAACATGAAACCGACGCCGACGCTGCGCACGCAGTCCGCCACCTGCGAGGGTGTCAGATCGATGCGTGCACCGGCCGCCTCCAGAACATCGGCGCTGCCGCTCGCGCCCGACGCTGCGCGGTTGCCGTGTTTGGCGATGTGGCCACCAGCGGCGGCGGTGACGAAGGCCGCAGCGGTCGAGATGTTAAAAGTGCCGATGCCATCGCCGCCAGTGCCACAGGTGTCGATCAAGGGCGTGATGTTTACCTCGACATGCTGCGCGAGTTCGCGCATCACACTCGCGGCGGCAGCGATTTCGTCGATGGTCTCACCCTTCATGCGCAGGCCGATCAAGAGTCCGGCGATCTGCGCCTGGGTCGCGTCACCCGCCATGATGGTGCGCATCACGCTTTGCATTTCATCGAAGCTCAAGTCGTGTTTGTCGACCACGCGACGAATGGCGGTTTGGATTTCCACGGCGGTTCAGGACTATCTGCAGCCGAGTTCGAAGAAGTTTGCCAATAGTTGATGGCCATGGGCAGTGAGGATGGATTCGGGATGAAACTGCACGCCGTGTAGCGGCAGGGTCTTGTGTTGCAAGCCCATAATTTCGTCGAAGCCGCCGTCTTCGTCCTCGGTCCAGGCGGTGATCTCCAAACATGCCGGCAAGCTTGCGCGCTCGGCCACCAGCGAATGGTAACGGGTCGCGGTGAATGGAGTTTCGAGATCGCGAAAAACACTCTGACCCTGATGATGGATGGGTGAGGTCTTGCCGTGCATGACACGCTTGGCGTGTATCACGCGCCCGCCAAAGGCCTGGGCGATGCTCTGATGCCCGAGACACACGCCGAGCATGGGAAATTCGCCACCCAACTCGCTCACCACTGCCAGCGAGATGCCGGCCTGGTCCGGGCTGCACGGCCCCGGCGAGATGATGATGTATTGCGGTGCCATGGCGCGGATCTCCGCGACGCAAATCGCGTCGTTGCGCTCCACTCGCACTTCCTGGCCCAATTCTCCGCAGTACTGCACGAGGTTATAGGTGAAGGAGTCGTAGTTATCGATCATGAGCACCATATCGAGGATATCCTTTCAAAATATCTGGATTAATTACCAGAACATGCGTCTCGATACCCGCTCGGATACCCGCTTTTCTCCGCGCTACCCACGGCTGTCGGACTGAAAATCTGACTCCGCAGAACTAAAAGCGCCGGGCCGGCATTTTCTACCAGAACGGGTAAATAATGAATCGATGGCGGAGGTTTGGTCATGCACTGGCTGCGCACACCACGAGGAACGCAAACGAACCGTTGCCGCTTTCGCGGATGCCTCCCACTGCGAGGGATGCAATCCGCACGTAGTTGCGTTTTTGCTTCGCCATCCGCAGTTTTGTCAGAGGCCGATTAGCGTGGCATTATCCCCTCCTTCGACCAAGCGGTGGCCCACCCTTGCGTCTATTTCCGGATCACAGAATGGCTCGTGACATGAATTTCCCCGCGGTTAGAGTTGGCGTCGTCATGGGCAGTTCGAGCGACTGGGACGTAATGAAACATGCCGCCCTAGCGTTGCGATCGCTCGATGTCGGATACGAAACACGCGTGGTTTCAGCGCACCGCACTCCAGAGTTACTGTTCGACTACGCGCGACAGGCGGCAGGGCGAGGCCTGCACTGCATCATCGCCGGCGCGGGCGGTGCGGCCCACTTGCCGGGAATGCTTTCAGCCATCACGCAGCTCCCGGTACTGGGCGTACCGGTACCGTCTCGTCACCTCAAAGGCATGGACTCGTTGCTGTCCATC
>JANMJF010000730.1:0-3209 GCA_031371245.1 Pseudomonadota bacterium
GCGCCGCGCCCGGCAGCAAGGTGCATATTGCCATTGTGCGCAACGGCACCGCGCAACAGCTGGCCACGGTCATTGATCGTAATGCGCAGAATGACGTCGCCGCCAGTGACGACAAGCACCTCAGCGACAGCGACAGCGGCAACAACAATCTCGACGAAGCATTAGGGGTCGCGCTCGGCCAGATCTCAAGCGACGCGCGTGCGCAACTCAATCTCGACGACAAGGTGCAAGGTGCACTGGTGATCGGCATCAAGAATGGCAGCGCGGCCGAACAGAGCGGTCTCAAACCCGGCGATATCATCGTGCGCGTCAACAACGCCGAAGTCGCCGATGTCAGCAGCGCCAAACAGGCACTGGGTAACGCGCGCAGCGACAAACGGCCGGTGGTGGTGCTGGTGCGTCGCGGCGATCAGCAGTTCTTTACCGCCATGAAACTCGCCTGAGTCGCGCCACTCGCCCCAACCAGTCTCCTTCCTCCCAAGGATTACCCCGGCTGCGGCCGGGGTTTTTTTGCTGGCGTCGACGTGCGCGCCGCCGCCATCGCGCTTTATTTGATGAACAACATTTCCTGATAGGTGGGATACGGCCACAGCTCGTTTGTGGACTCGCCTTCCAAGCCATCGGCGTAGTGGCGAACCTTGTCCAGCAGTGGGCGAATGCGCTGCGCGCAGAACTGCATGTGTTCTTCGACGCTGGCAAAGTCATGCCTGGTCAATGCGAGGGAAAGTTGCTTGACCTTATCGGTCATGCGAATTGACCGGTGCGATGTCGGTATGACCAAGCAGGCTCAGCACGCGGTGTAGGACGGCACGCCGCCGGGGCGGCGCGACTTAAGCGGCGTTTATGGTGCGAACTGGCGGTTCATGCGTGCAAATCAGTGCACGGCGGCAGCGTGAGGCGCGGGCAGGTCTTGGCCCCTCAGGCCTGAATATCCTCGAACAACACACTGGACAGATAACGCTCACCGCCGTCGGGCAGGATCACGACGATGGTCTTGCCGGCAAAAGCTGGTTCGGCTGCCAGCCGCACCGCAGCGACCGTCGCTGCGCCGCAGGAGATACCGCACAATATGCCTTCCTCACGCGCCAGGCGCCGCGCCATGGCAACCGCCTCGTCGTTCGACACGCGCTCGACCCGATCGACTATCGACAAGTCCAATGCGCCGGGTATGAAGCCGGCCCCTATGCCTTGAATCTTGTGCGGCCCCGGTTTCAATTCTTCGCCGGCCAGCTTCTGGGTGATGACCGGGCTGGCGTCCGGTTCGACCGCCACCGATATCATGGCGCGACCCTGGGTGTGCTTGATGTAGCGCGAGATGCCGGTGATGGTACCGCCGGTACCGACACCCGCAATCAGTGCGTCTATCTTGCCTTCGGTCTGAGTCCAGATCTCAGGACCGGTGGTCTTCTCGTGGATGGCCGGGTTGGCGGGGTTGTCGAACTGCTGGGGCAGGTAGTAGTGCGCGGGATCGCTGGCGACGATTTCCTCGGCCTTGGCGATGGCGCCCTTCATGCCTTTGGCGCCCTCGGTCAGCACCAGCGTGGCGCCAAAGGCTTTCAGCACCTTGCGCCGCTCGACGCTCATGGTGTCGGGCATGGTCAGGGTCAGTTTATAGCCGCGTGCCGCACACACATAGGCAAGCGCAATGCCGGTATTGCCACTGGTCGGTTCCACCACTTCGATGCCCGGCTTCAATAGGCCCTTAGCTTCAGCGTCCCACACCATCGCCGCACCGATGCGGCACTTCACTGAGTAGGCCGGATTGCGCGCCTCGATCTTGGCCAGCACGGTCACCTTACTGGGGTCGACGATGCGATTCAGACGAACCAGCGGGGTATTGCCGATGGACAGGGAATTGTCAGCGAAATAGGTCATGGCAACCTGCTCCAGCGCTTGCATTAGGGGCTGCCCGCACCGGCGGCACGGGCCTGCGATTGTTGGCGATCGCCTGCGCCTCGTCCAGCGCGCAGACCACAAGCCCGCCCGTTCAAAGATTGGGGATGACCTGCTCGCCGAACATACGAATGTCGGCCAAGGCTTCGGCTTGCGGCGGCCCACCGGGCTGACGCATGCGCAGCATGACGTAGTCGGGCTGCACTTCCTCTTTCCACATTTTGAGCTGCTCCAAGCACTGCGCCGGCGAGCCGGCGATCAGGCGATCGCGCGCGGCAATGTCGAAGCTCAGATCGTCGGCGACTTTGACGTCTTTCACATAGTCGTCTTTGACGTAGGCGCCGTAATGAAAATACCAGCGGTGGGTAGTCATGGTCGGGCCACTTTTGGCCACACACGCTGCCCAACTCGGCCCGATCACACAGTCACGCATCAAGACCACATAGGGTTTGCGGCCATGTTTCTTGGCTTGCGCGCGATACTGTCGCGCGTAGTCCTTAATAACCGGCAGGGACTGAATCGGATCGGCTATCCAGCCATCGCCCATGCGCCCCGCCCGTTCGAGACCGGCCGGCACCCAACCGGCAAGCCAGATCGGCGGACCACCTTTCTGATAGGCCGGTGGCGTGACACGCACGTTCTCGATGGTGTGGTACTTACTCGGATAGCTGAAGGTCTCGCCGCTCCAGGCCTTGCGCAAAATCTCCACACATTCTTCGGTGCGGCCCGCGCGCTGCTTGAGCGGCACGCCGAAGGCATCGAAATCCGGCGGCTGATAACCGATGCCGACGGCGGCCACCATGCGCCCGCGAGTAGCCTGATCGACCACCGCGATATCTTCCGCCAGGCGGATGGGGTGATAGAGCGGCGCCAACAGCACGCAGGTGCCGACCTTGATCCGTTTAGTGCGCACGCCGACCATGCCCGCCATCAACACCGGTGCCGGCAGGTAACTGTCCTGTTGTTGATGATGTTCAGTGAAGTAGAAGCCGTCGAAACCGACTTCCTCGCAGAGCTCTGCCTGCGCTATCAGTTCCTCGATAACACCAGCGCTGTTCTTCCCGTCGGGGGCATCCTGAGTGCAGGGGAAATAACCTACGGGCAGCATTGAACCTCCTCGCTCGCCAGTGTGTGGGCGCATTCTGTCAAATGCGGCAGCGGGCGACTAGCGCAGATGCAACACCGCGTGCCATTGCGCCTGCGTCACCGGCATCACCGACAAGCGTCCCTGACGTAACAGCACAAAATCAGCGAGTGCTGGCGCAGACTTGATCGCCGTCAGCGTGACCGGCCTCGACAAAGCCTCAACAGCGCGC
>JANMJF010000792.1:0-1824 GCA_031371245.1 Pseudomonadota bacterium
ATTTTCGCGGTGCTGTGGCACCGCAAGGTGTTCCGCGACGTTCTGCTGGCTTCGCTTGCGATTCAGTCGATGGCACTGGCCACCTCCTTGTTCACCCCGGTGGTCATGGCGTGTTTCTTTGGGATGCTAATTTGGGAAGCCGGTATCCCAGCCGGCGCGGCCAGCGGGGATACGGTCGTCGATGCTTCCGCGGCCCGCTGGGCAGAGATGCCGCACGAATTGATCAATGGAAACCTGCCAGGAGAATTGTTCGGCATAAGCACGTGCCGCCGAGCGCGAAACATCCAGTGCCCGCATGCAAGCGACGCCCAGATCGTCATCTAGCACACCCGCTCCGCTATCACCGATCACGTCGATCGGTCCGAGCACCGGGAAAGCGGCCACTGGTGTACCGCAGGCCAATGCCTCGAGCATCACCAACCCAAACGTATCGGTCAGGCTGGGAAACACGAAAACGTCTGCGGCGCGATAGTAGCGCGCCAGTTGTGCAGGCGTCTGGATGCCTGCGAAATGCACGTGTGGGTAGCGGCGTTCCAGTTGGGCGCGCGACGGCCCCTCGCCACAGACCCATTTGGTCCCCGGCAAATCGAGCTTCAGGAACGCCTCGATGTTTTTTTCCACCGCGACGCGCCCGACATACAGAAAAATGGGCCGGCGGCCTTCGAGTGCATCGCGCCCGCCTGGCGAGAACGTCACCGTGTCAACACCACGTGTCCACAGCACGGTATTGGTAAAGCCGCGCTGTTGCAATTCGCGTTGCACGCTTGGCGTGGGGACCATCACAGCCTGCGAGGGCGCATGGAAGTTGCGCAGCCAGCGGTACGTCAAACCAAGCGGCACGCGGATGCGGGCATGGACATATTCCGCAAAGCGCGTGTGAAAGGCCGTCGTGAATGGGCGTTTGTCTCTCCGGCAGTAGCGCCGCGCGGCGAGCCCGAGCGGACCCTCGGTCGCGATGTGGATCGCGTCCGGCTCGAACGCTTCAATTGCGCGACGAACGCCCGCGTAGGGCATCAGGCTCAGACGGATATCCGGATAAGTGGGGCAAGGGATCGACTTGAAACCCTCTGGCGTGACGAACTGAACGTTGTGTGATAGCCGCTTCAATCCTTCACCTATTTTGCCCAGCGTGGTGACGACTCCGTTGACTTGCGGCAACCATGCGTCGGTAACGATCATGACTTTCATGCGTGAGCTTGCTCCTCATGTTCGATGGTTCGGGATGAAGGCAGCAGACGGCGCTGCCATTCGACGATCTTCAATTCGCCTTCGAAG
Organism: Pseudomonadota bacterium; assembly: GCA_031371245.1. GTDB lineage: Bacteria > Pseudomonadota > Gammaproteobacteria > JADJYF01. The sequence goes on from JANMJF010000792.1 coordinate 1,276, forward strand.
GTTTCCACCAAGGCCGTCAGGCTCTCGACCCAGTCGCCGTCGTTGCAGTACAGGATGCCGTCGATGTTCCGGATCTGCGCTTTATGGATGTGTCCGCAGATCACGCCTTGGAACCCGCGCTCTCGCGCCGCCCGCGCCACGGCGCCTTCGAACGAGGTCATGAAGTTGACCGCGTTCTTGGTCTTGTGCTTCAAGTATTGCGACAGCGACCAGTATCCCAGGCCCAGCCGCGCGCGTGCGCCATTGAACCAGTGATTGAGTTTGAGAATCACGGTGTAAAGCTGATCGCCGAGCAGGGCCAGCCATCGCGCCTGTTGCACAACAGCGTCGTAAAGATCGCCGTGGATCACCAGGAATCTGCGCCCGTCAGCCAGCGTGTGCACCGCCTCGTCGCAGATCGTGATACCGCCTAATGCAAGGCCGAGGAACTGGCGCAGGACTTCGTCATGATTGCCAGCAATGTAGGTGACCTGCGTGCCTTTGCGCGCCTTGCGCAAGACTTTCTGCACGATGTCATTGTGGGCCTGCGGCCAGTACCAGCCGCGCTTC
>JANMJF010000005.1:0-3476 GCA_031371245.1 Pseudomonadota bacterium
AACTTCGGCGTATTCATGTTGCTCGCGGGCTGGATTGCGGCGGTGGTTGGCGGGTTGACCTTGTTGGGCAATCCGTCGCCGCCCATCGGCGCGCAACGCCCCGCTGCCGGCGAGCGCGGCGCGGCGATGCGTGGTCATCTGTTAGGCCTGCTCGCCTACCCATTGCCGTTCGTGCATCTGCTGGTGCTTGCGCTGTGGTGGCTGCGCGGCCGTGGCCGTTCGGCCTTCGTCGAAGAACATGGTCGCGAGGCGCTTAATTTCCAGTTGTCGATACTGGTCTACCTGTTGATCGCTTTTAGCTTGAGCTTGGTCCTGATCGGCATTTTGATGTTGCCACTGGTATTGCTGTTTCAGGCAGTGATGACGATCGAAGGCGCGGTGCAGGCGCGCGCCGGGCATCGCTTTCGCTACCCGCTGACGTTTCGCTTTCTGCGCGCGCCGGCGGGATGATCTTTATTCAGCGCGGCGGCATGACCACCGTCGAATCAGGATCGAAGCCCAGGTGCTTTTCAAAGAAGTTGAGGGTGCGGTCGCGGGCTAGTGAGGCACTGGTTTCATCGTAGCTGCCACGTTCATCGCAATTGAAGCCGTGGTCGGCATCGTAAACGAAGATCTGCACATCGGGGTGCGCGGCGCGGATGGTATCGACGTCACTGAGCGGAATGTGTTGGTCCTTCTCGCCGAAATGCATCATCACCGGGCAACGCGGGTAGCGCTTGGCTTCTTTGACGATGCCGCCGCCGTAATAGGCCGACGCTACCGCAACCTTATCCAAGCTACAGGCTGACAGCCAAGTCAGAAGACCGCCGAAGCAGTAGCCGACCACGCCGACTTGCCCATATCTGGTGACGTGATCGATGGCGGCTTGGATATCGAGCAGGGTGTTGCTCAATTTCAGATCATGAAATGCGATGCGTAACCCTTTGTCGAAATCCGGCTGGGCGCTGTAGCCCAGTTCGACATTGCGCTCGACCCGGTCAAAGATCTGCGGCGCAATCGCCCCATAGCCGGCGGCGGCATAGGCATCAGCGACACCACGGATGTGGTGGTAGACGCCGAAGATCTCCTGGATCACCACCACCCCACCCTTAGGTTCGCCCACTGGCTGTGCCAAATAGGCGCCGATTTTGAAGCCGTCGGCGGCTGTCAATTCCACTATTGCCATGGTTTGTTTCTCCGAAGCATGAACAAGAACGAATTCCTCAATGTGAACTGCCTGACGAGGCCAGGATCTGATGACGCTAGTTCGCCAACGCGCGCCTTAATGCCGCCGCCGCATCGTCCAGCGCGGTGAGCGCCCTATCGACCTTGCCGCCCATGCGCATGAAGCCATGCACCATGCCTGCATAACAATGACGTTCCACCACCACGCCGGCGTGTTCCAGCGTGTCGGCGTAGACATGGGCCTCGTCGCGCAGCGGATCGAATTCAGCGCTCGCAATGAAAGCCGGCGCTAGTCCCGAATGGTCGGGTGCGAGCTGGGGCGAGGTGCGCGGATCGGTGCGCGCGATGCGCGATGGCAGATACCAGTCGACGAATTGTTCCATCGCCGCGCGGGTCAGCAGATAGCCACTGCCGTTGTCGCGCATGGAGGCCGTATCGGCGGTGAAATCTGTGGACGGATAAAGCAGCAGTTGGAGTCGCAGCATCGGCCAGCCCTCGTCGCGCACCGCCAACGCGGCGGCGGCGGCCAGACTGCCACCGGCCGAATCGCCGCCTACCGCCATGCGCCTGGCATCTATCGTCAGTGCTTCCGCGCTGGCCGCTACCCAGCGCACGGCCGCCAGGCAGTCTTCAAAGGCGGCCGGAAATTTGTGCTCGGGGGCAAGGCGATAGTCGACCGCGATCACGACCACGCCCGCTTGGGCCGCCAGATAGCGGCACAGGTGATCGTGGGATTCGAGATTGCCAACTACCCAGCCGCCGCCGTGGAAATAAACTAGCACTGGCGACGGTGCCGTTGTGTCGCGCGGTCGATAAACACGCACTTTGAGGTTGTCGGTCGGCCCGGCGAATACCAGATTGGCGACACTGGCGAGCAGCGGCGTAGCGTGTCGGTAGACGAGTGTGCCGGCATCGTAGGCGCGCCGCGCGAGACGCGGCTCATTGGTATCGAAGGCCGAGCCGCTAAGCGCCGCTGCATCGACCAGAGCCTGGCATTGGGGATCGAGCGGCATAAGGGCTTGCGCTTGTGGCAGCCTATTCGCCGCCGAGGATGAACACGCTGTCCATTGCCTCGCTGCGGTTCGCAATAGCCGCCTGATAGGTCGGCGAGTCGTACCAGGCCTTGGCGGTCGCGCGATCGGAGAATTTGATCACCACCATCACGCCATGGGGATTGTTACCCGACAGCACCTCGCTAGCACCGCGACACACAATCTCGCCACCGAAGCTGGCCACGGTCGGGCCAGCGACTGCGGCATACGCGGCCATCTTTTCTGCATTTTTGACGGTGGCGTGAACGACGACGTAGGCAGTCATACAACTTATCCTCGAATGGGCGGGTTTGAATGGGGCCGCTTGGGTGGGGCGCTCGATTGTCTGCACTTCGAGGATCGGCTGCAAGCCCGGATCGGGTGGGAACCTCGGCAATCGCGGGCCGGTGGCAACCCGCCAAGACGCGCGGCGTCATGAGCGTCGCCTGACGGTCGCCCCCACCCAGCCCATCGACAGGCCGATAGCGAGCGCAGGCACCGCCAGCAGGAAATAGGCGAGGAACTCCGCTTGCCAACCGCCGCCGAACCCGCCGTAGAGACTCGACAGCGCGTCAGTCTTGCGCGCGAAATCTGTGGCGTCGACGGGCAGCAGCGTCACGTAGAGCCGGAATGTCACCGCCACACCGAGCAGGAAAGCAGCGATGAGGAGCGCGCGCCGCGCACACGTCATGGTGGCGAGGAAATGATGAATACCGAGCAACCCAAGCGGTACGACGTAGATGTACAACACGAACAAGATGCGAATTTCGCGCACCCGTGCCAAGCCGAGGACCACGGCTAAAACGCGCGGCAGCGACAGTGCCGCGCACCGCAGGAAGCGCCGTGCGCCGCTATTCTCCGGGCGCTGCGCCGCGCGCAGTCCGTAGAACGCGGCCGTCAACCACAGCGGACCGAAGGTCAGATAGACGAAGCTGGCGGATTCCCACGGAAACTCCCAATTGCGCCGCGCGCCGGCCAGTGGATCGTAAGTGCCGCCCACGACGGTATGGAAGACCGCCGACAGCGCGACAATGGCGAACGCAGTGATGGCCCGTGCGCGCACACTGCCCGGTCCCAGGATCAGGAGCGGCAGCAGCGTAATCAGATTGGTTTCGCGACATGCAATGCCGCTCAAGGCAAACATCACGTACCGCGTCAGGTTGCCGCTGAACAGCGCATTCATGGCCGCCGCGATGAGGGCGTAGCCGAGCAAGTCGTTGGGTGTAGCGTGGATCGGGAATTTGCAGGCGAACAGCACCGGCGGCAGCGCCGCCAGCGCGC
>JANMJF010000008.1:0-2078 GCA_031371245.1 Pseudomonadota bacterium
TCGGATAGATGATTGGCCGGCGCTTCTTCGATCACCTTCTGATAATTGCGCTGAATGGAACATTCGCGTTCGAACAGATGCACCAGCGCACCGTACTTGTCGCCCAGCACTTGCACTTCCAGATGACGAGGTCGCGCGATGCAGCGTTCCAGCAGCATGCGATCGTCGCTGAACGCAGCTTGCGCCTCGAGTCGCGCTATCTGTAGCTGTGCGGCGAATGCGTCGCTGGCATCGACACGCCGCAATCCTTTGCCACCGCCGCCGGCGCTGGCCTTGATCAGCACGGGATAGCCCAGGCGCTCGGCCTCTACGGCCAGCCGCGCATCGCTCTGATCATCGCCGTCGTAACCCGGTACACAGGCAAGGCCGGCAGCGCGCGCCAGGCGCTTGCTTTCGATCTTCGAGCCCATGCGCGCAATGGCCTCGCGATGAGGACCGACAAAGACTATGCCCGCTTGTACACAGGCATCGATCAATTCGAGCTTTTCCGAGAGGAAACCGTAGCCGGGATGAATGGCCTGGGCGCCCGACACAAGGGCCGCCTGCACGATGGCCTGCGCATCGAGATAGGATTCCCGCGCCGGTGCCGCGCCGATACGCACGGCGCTGTCGGCCTCGCGCACGTGGCGAGCATGGACATCGGCGTCGGAATACACCGCGATGCTGTGAATGCCGAGCTTGCGACAGCAGCGTATAACGCGGCAGGCGATCTCGCCGCGATTGGCAATAAGCAGACGGCTGAACATGGCGCGTTACATCCGATAGACCGGGCTCGGGCCCTCGAAGCGCGGCGTGCTTGTGTCGGCGAGTTCGAGACAAATGCCGAGCACGTCGCGGGTCTGGGTGGGTTCGATGAGACCGTCGTCCCACAACCTGGCTGTGGCGTAGTAGGGGTCGCTCTGAGTATCGAACTGTTCACGAGTCTGAGCTTCGAGTTGGGCGAGCGCGTCCTCGTCGGCGTCCCCCTTCAAAGACGCGCGCCGTAGATCGAGCAGCACGGTACTCGCGACATCGGCGCTCATGGTCGCAATGCGGCTATTCGGCCAGGCGAACAGGAAGCGCGGCGCGAAACCACGGCCACTCATGCCGTAATTGCCGGCGCCGTAGCTGCCGCCGATCATGACCGTGAAACGCGGCACGCGCGCGGTGGCCATGGCATACACCAATTTGGCAGAATGTTTGGCGATGCCGCCGCGCTCGGCGTCGGTGCCGACCATGAAGCCGGTGATGTTCTGCAGGAACAACAGCGGTATGCGGCGTTGGTTACATAGCTCAATGAAATGCGCACCCTTCAGGGACGACTCCGAGAACAACACGCCGTTGTTGGCGAGAATGCCAAGCGGATAGCCGTGTAGATGAGCGAAGCTGCAAACCAAGGTCGCGCCGTATTCGGGTTTGAATTCCTGCATCTCGCTGCCGTCCACCAGGCGTGCGATCACTTCACGCACGTCATAGGGCTGCTTGAGATCGGTGCCGACGATGCCGACGATTTCGGCCGCGTCGTACTGCGGCGCGCGCACCGGCTGGCGGCTGGCGTGGGACGCTCGCGGCCAGTTCAGATGGGCGACGATGTCGCGCAGCTTGGCCAGCGCCGCGTGTTCGTTCCTGGCTAGATAGTCAGTCACCCCCGACACGCGCGCATGCATTGCGGCACCGCCGAGGGTTTCACCGTCCACCACTTCGGCGATCGCGGCCTTGACGATAGGTGGGCCGCCGAGATGAATGCGACCAGTGCCCTCAACCATCACCGATTCATCGGACAGTGCGGGGATATAAGCACCGCCGGCTGTGCAGCCACCAAACACGGCCGAGAGTTGCGGCAGGCCATCGGCGCTCATGCGGCACTGATGATAGAAGGTCGTACCAAAATGGCCGTAGTCGGGAAACACACGATCCTGCTCGGGCAGGAAGGCGCCGCCGCAGTCGACCAGATAAAGACAGGGCAGACGATTTTCCCAAGCGATTTCCTGGGCACGCACGTGCTTGCGCACAGTTTCGGCGAAGAAGCTGCCGCCCTTCACCGTCGCGTCGTTCGCAATCATCATGCACGGCACGCCGCTGACGCGGCCGATACCCGT
>JANMJF010000073.1:0-1816 GCA_031371245.1 Pseudomonadota bacterium
AACACCTACACTTATCCACAGCCGCCCCTCTCGCGGGCGGCTTCTACCCCTGGCTCAGTTTTATACCGGCGCCAACAATTGGCATCACCTTCTCGAGCTGTGTGGCCTCGTCGGCGCGCGGATCGTAGATGCCGACGGCAACTACTATCCGCATCGACCGAACGACCACTTGCTGCTCGGCATGGAGGGCAGCGTCCGTGAGTTCGAACTCGATGTGATCCGGGCGCGCATGCTGGATGCCAAGCACGGCAAAGCTCTGCGCGGTGACCTGCGTATCAGTGTGCCCATCGGATATGCGTGGCATCGGGAGATCGGGCTCGGACTCGAGCCGAACCTGCGAGCGCAAGAGGCGGTCTGCGTCGTGTTCGCGCGTTTCGGTCAGCTGGGCAGCGCTCAGCAGGTGCTGATCTCGCTGACCGCCGAGCAGATGCATTTCCCGCGTCCGTCGGACGGCAAAACGCTCGTGAACTTTAATTGGACTCCGATCCGCTACCGCAACGTCATCTCGATATTGAAGAACCCGTTCTACGCCGGTGCCTATGCTTACGGGAAGAGCGAGAAGCGCATCGCGCTCGTCGAGGGGCGCGTTCGAACGACGTACAAACATCGCAAGCCATTTGATCGGGAGGTTACCATCAAGGACCACCAAGAAGGTTATATCGATCTACGGCCGTTGCGGCTGTTGAATGGTCGTGTGTTACTCGGGACACTACAGTCAGCCGGTTTACCGGTGCGTGCGTCGCAACCAGATGCTGGGTCGACCCAGCTGTCTGGCGTTCGGGGCCAAGCGAGTGGATACGGCGATTGGCCGAGAGCCTCTGCACGCCAAGCAAAGAACCATAGGGCAGCAAAGCGAACAGCGGTGCATTGTTGAGTTGGAGTTGCAACAGGCACGCTACGATGCTTCCCTGGCCGAGTGGCGCTGCGCCGCCTGTGAACCAGACAACCGGCTCATTGCCGCGCAACTCGAGCAGAGCTGGGAGGCGACCCTGCAGCGTGTACGGGACTGTGAGTCTGATTGGCGATCTTCGATCAACCGAGCTGCTCGTGCGAAAGCCCAGGCCCGGCGAACACGAGTGTCGTACTTCCGATGAAGCGGTCGCACCAATTCGCATGATGGCGACCCAATGGTCCGATGGAGACGTCGCCGCAACGCTGAACCGTATGGGTTTGCCGACCAACCCAGGTAAAAACCTGGACCGCGCACCGTGTCGGCTCCTTGCGCCGTCTACGCGGCATCCACGCGTGTAAATCGGCCGACAAAAATGGTGATTGGCTCACTATGCGTGAAGCTGCTGCAAAGCTCAGCGTCTCACATCTTCAGATCCGCAGGCTCATCAAAGCAGCGATTCTTGCCACCGAGCAGGTAGTGCCGGATGCTCCCTATCGAATCCGCGCGAGCGATCTGCAAGATGAACGAGTCACTTGGGCGTTGACGCGCAAAGGCCGTCATCACCGTAGCGTGCGATCCAAGGGACTGTCGGGGCACGATCTTGGGCAAGATTGTCACCCGCCACGCGCGCAGCTTGATCAACATCGGCACACTCGCGGCCAGCTGTACCGCCAGGCGCTCAGCTGGAGAACGCGATGTTCAATCGCACACAGACGCCGGGTGAAGCCGAGCGCTGGATGAATACTTCACCATCTAGAGGCGGTGGCTTCAGATTGCGACCGGAATTCGGGCTAGCTCGGCTGCGTACATCGTCCACCTGAGCAACTACTCCAGCGTTTCTCCATGCCCCGGCGCCGCTGTGGCTGGGCGGGGTATATCTCGGGCTGGGACTGGTCAGTGCGCTCGCCTATGCCGACGACAAGG
>JANMJF010000120.1:0-4041 GCA_031371245.1 Pseudomonadota bacterium
GCTTCTTGGCGGCTGCATCAATGTCACTGCGATCGACCATAGAGGATTACGCGCGTTAGAATCAAAACAGGCCGCCGATGTGGCCTCGTAGCCACATCGCGCGGACTTCACAGCACTTGAGGCCAGTATGCCACCAAGCCCCACCGCGCGCGTCGCCGTCTGACCCTGTGCACTTCTCCGCCTGGCCTTTCGATGCCGTGCTGCTAACGCTCGTCGTGCTGGTGGCTGTGGCCGTTTTTGCGCTAATCCTGCCAATCCTGGTCTGGCGCCGCCTTGGTCGTCTAGCCGGCGTGGTCCCGCGTCTCGATGCGCTCGTTTCACAGCTGACTACCGTGCAGGCCACTATCACATTGATCGACCAACGCGTCGGCCGCCTGCACAGTCAACTGGCCGAGGACAACGCCCAGCTGCGCGAACAGGTAGGTGGTCGCCTCGATGCTTTCAAACTGGCGCTTGCCGCCACCCTGGCCGAGGACCGCGTGCAGCTGCTGCGCCAGTTGACCGAACAGCGCGAACAGCTGACCGCGAGTCTCGCTGAGCACCGCACGCGCGGCGCGGAGCAAAGCAGCCGCGCACTCGTCACTCTGCAGGACAGCATGCGCAGCGGTTTCGACAGCCTGCATCAGCAACTCGGCGCAGCGCTGTTGCGCAATTCAACCGATCTCGGCCAACGTGTTGAGGTTCTGACCAAGGTCACCGATGAACGTCTGAAGGAAATCGCCGGCCAGGTCGACAAGCGCCTGTCCGATGGCTTCGAGAAAACCACTGCGACGTTTACCGATGTGATCAAACGCCTGGCGTTGATCGACGAGGCGCAGAAGAAGATTACCGCGCTGTCGATCGATGTCGTCAGTCTGCAGGAGATTCTGGTCGACAAACGCTCGCGCGGCGCCTTTGGCGAAGTACAGCTTGCACAACTGGTCGCCAATGTCATGCCGCCGCAGAGCTATGCGCTCCAGTATCACCTCGGCAACGACAGGATCGCTGACTGCGCGTTGTTCCTGCCTTATCCGATCGGCACCATCTGCATCGACTCGAAATTCCCGCTCGAAGCGTTCCGCTTCATGACCGACAATGCGCGCGCAGAAATCGAGCGCAAACGCGCTGAAGGGCAGTTCAAGCAGGACATCCGCAAACACATCAAGGACATCGCCGAGCGCTACATCGTGCGCGACGTCACCGCCGACAGCGCCATCATGTTCATCCCGGCCGAAGCGGTCTTCGCCGAGATCCAGGCCCATCATCCCGACCTCGTCGACCTCGCGCAGTCCCATCGCGTGTGGCTGACTTCGCCGACCACGCTGTGGGCGATCTTGAACACCGCCTCGGCGGTGCTGAAAGACGCCGCGACCCGCGAGCAGGTCGACATCATTCAGCAGCATCTTGGCCATCTGGGCGATGATTTCCAGCGTTTCCGCACGCGTATGGACAAGCTCGCGATCCACATTCAGCAGGCCAACAAGGACGTCGACGAGGTCAATATCTCGGCGCGCAAAATCACCGAACGTTTCGAGAAAATCGAGCGCGTGGAACTTGAGGCCCCTGAAGCTTCTAAGCCACCGAGCCGACAAGCTTCCCCACAGGTGACGGATCCCGAGCTCTGAGCAGCCCGCTCCAGGCCGGGCTTTTTGTTACCAAACGTGCGCTTACGCACACACAATCAATCGCTTAATAGGTATGACTGCCCTAGACTCGGCGAACGAGTCGGGGCCTCATCGAGAGTCGAACGTTTGCCGTGAAAACACTTAAAGCCATCATTTTCGACGTCGACGGTACGCTGGCCGACACCGAGGACGTCCATCGACTGGCGTTCAACCACGTCTTCCTGGAATACGGCCTGGACTGGCACTGGACGCCCGATATCTATCGCGATCTGCTAGGCATCTCCGGCGGACGCGAGCGCATTGCCATCTATGGCAAAGACCTGCGCCGCCGTTTCACGAGCAATGCGGCCTTCGAAGATTTCGTGGTCGCCATGCACAAGGCCAAAACGCGCAAGTACGCCGCCATGCTGACCGAGGGCGAGGTGCGCCTGCGACCTGGCATTCGTCGGCTGCTGGACGAAGCGCGTGAGGCCGGACTGAAGCTCGGGATCGCCACCAGTTCTGCACGCAGCAACGTCGAAACCCTGCTCGACAACAATCTGCCCAGCGGTTGGCGACACTGGTTCTTGGCGATCGTGACCTGCGATTGTGTGCCGCAGAAAAAACCCTCGCCCGCAGTCTATCTGGCTGCCCTGGCGCGACTCGACAGCGATGCCGGTCACACGGTCGCGCTGGAAGACACCCTCAACGGGCTGGCAGCGGCGCGCGCAGCGCAGCTGGTGACTATTGTCACTACGCATCGCTTCACCCGCGATCATGACTTTCCGGATGCCGATCTGGTGGTTGATTCCGCTGGCGAGCCGCAAGCCCCGTTCACGGTGCTGCAGGGCAGCGCGGATGGCCACGAATACGTCGATCTGTCGCTGTTCGAGGCCCTCTTGCTGCGCCGTCAGGACCGCAGTCCGCGTACGCATCACGCGACATGGCGCGCCCGCGCCTGATGGCGGCACACGCGCGGCCAGAATCATGACCTCGTTGGTCTAGACCGCAAGCCGCAGCGTCATGACCCTGACTGAGTTGCGCTACATCGTCGCCGTCGCGCGGCTGCGTCATTTCGGCCAGGCTGCCGAGGCCTGTTTCGTCAGCCAACCGACTTTGAGCGTGGCGGTGCGCAAGCTCGAAGAGGATTTAGGCGTACGTCTATTCGAGCGCAGCCATAACGATGTGCTGGTGACCGATATCGGTGCGACCATTGTTGCGCAGGCCGAAACCGTGCTCAGCGCCGCCGATGCCGTGCGCGAAATCGCCGCAGCGGCCCGCGACCCGCTCGGCCGTCAGCTCAGCTTGGGCGTGATCTACACGGTCGGTCCCTATCTGGTGCCACGTTTGATCTCGGGTCTCAAACACCACGCACCGAATATGTCGCTGGTCGTTAAAGAGAACTTCACCGACGCGCTCGCCGCGCAACTCAAACGCGGTGAGCTGGACGCGGCGATCATGTCGCTGCCCTATGTCGATCCCCAGCTCCTGTCGCGCCCACTCTACGACGAGCCCTTTCAGGTCGCGCTGCCGGCCGGCCATCAGTTGGCTAAAAAGAAGCGCGTGGCGCCAACTGATCTGAGCGCCACCACGCTGCTGCTGCTCGGTGCGCGCAATTGCTTTCGCGATCAAGTCATTGAGATCTGCCCGCTGGGAACGGCGCTCGGCGCGTTGCAGAAAACCCTGGAAGGAAGTTCGCTCGATACCATCTGCCAGATGGTGGCCATGGGCGCCGGTGTGACCATCCTGCCCGCGACCATGCGCATTAACGATGACTTGGCTGAGCATCTGGTCGTGCGGCCCTTTGTCGCGCCACAACCGACGCGCACCATCGCGGTGTTCTACCGACGTGGCTTTGCTCGCCCACAGGTTATCCAGTGCCTGGCGACCGTGGTGCGAGAGGCACAATTACACGGTGTCGAATACTGCGTCTAACTAATCTACTTGATGACCAGATAGGCGCTCTGGCTACCGCGGTGCACACTCAAAAGGAGCGCGCCTTGGGCCTGATTGACCACCGCAAGAAAGGCCGACAAGGTCGGTGTGCGCTGGCGATTGACCGAAAGAATGATGTCGCCGGCGCGCAGTCCCGCCAGCCACGCCCGCGAACCGCGCTCGACCTTATAAGCCATCACGCCCTGCAGGCGGCCGGCGGCCGGCGAATCCTGGGGAATCTCGCCCATCGTAGTGTCGGCGAAACGTTCGTTACGGAACTGACCGCTGGCACTCACACCTTGGTCGCGATCGGCAATCACCAGGCTCGCACGGGCCGGCACGCCTTCGCGTAGCAGACCGACTTCGACTTTTTCGCCGCTGCGAATCAAACCGATCTGATTGCACAGCTCTGCGGCGTTGGCAATGGCGCGACCGTTGATGTGAGTGATGACGTCGCCCGGCACCAGCCCGGCACCGGCGGCTGGCGAGCCGTCGGTGACATCCACCACCACCGCGCCCTTGT
>JANMJF010000467.1:0-2792 GCA_031371245.1 Pseudomonadota bacterium
AAGTAGCTCGATCCAAGCGTGACGTTGATCTAGCTCGCGGACTTGATGCAGCGGTAATAACCGTTGGGCGAGCTGGTCAGGATCAGTTTTGGCGACCGGCAAGCTCGAATTGCGCACCCAGTGCCATGTATCGCGCATCGAACATGATGACCAGGGTCGCGTCGCCGGGGTGGTGTATTTCGATAGTGCCGCTAAGGAACAACGCCAGCGTGCGCGCGTGGTGTGCGTCGCCGGCAACGCCATCGAGACCCCGCGCCTGCTGCTGTTGTCGGCGTCTGCCAAGTATCCCGATGGACTCGCCAACTCGTCGGGTCAGGTTGGACGCAATTACATGCGCCATACCACTGGCTCGGTGTATGGCGCCTTCGACGAACCGGTGCACATGTACCGTGGCACCACCATGGCCGGCATCATTACTGACGAATCCCATCACCAGCCCGCACGCGGCTTTGCCGGTGGTTATGAACTTGAGACCGTGTCAGTCGGCCTGCCCTTTGCGGCAGCTTTCATCGCACCGGGCGAATGGGGGCCGGATTTTGCCTACTTCATGGATCACTACACTAATCTGGCCGGTATGTGGATCGTCGGCGAAGACCTGCCGCAGGAGAGCAATCGCGTGAGCTTGAACAAGACGGTCAAGGATCAGTGGGGCTTGCCAGTGCCGCACGTGCACTACGACGATCACAAGAACGACCTCGCCATGCGCGAGCACGGCTTCAAACAGGGTAAGGCCTTGTATGAATCGGTCGGCGCCAAGCGCGTGTTCCTGACCCCACCCTATCCGTCCACCCATAACCTCGGCACCTGCCGCATGAGCGCCAAGCCCGGCGCGGGCGTGGTCAACGCTCACGGCCAGAGCCATGACATCGCTAATCTGTTCGTGTCCGACGGCAGTCAGTACACGACTAGCGCGGCCGTCAATCCAACCCTCACCATCGTCACGCTTGCCATCCGTCAAGCCGAGTACATCGCCAGTCAGATGTCGGCCCGCGCGCTGTAGGCGCCAATTTCCGGGCTCAACAACGACCGTTCACTACCGTTCTTCCCGGCCGCTTGGTGCAATCCGATCGAGATGTGCTGCCAGGGTCTGATGGAAATGCACAGCGGCCTTCTCATAACGGCCAAACGTGAAATGACTATTGCCCTGGCCAGCCATGCCCGCTTGAATTGAGCAGGCGGCGGCGCGATCTTCGACCACGCCGTTGTCTTTGATGAAAGCTGCGTCGCGCTTGGATTTTTCCAGATCGGCCGGCGCGTCGGCGGCACTCGGTGTTCGCAGTCGATAGATAATCCAGCGCGACTGGCTAGGTGTCACCGGCTCCAGGATGACCAGCAGATTGTGACTCGAGAGCGTCGCCAGACGGGTGTTCGGAAACAACTGATAGACATAGGTCAGCATGCCATCGGCACGCCATTGCTCACGCGGTATGTCGCGCAATTTTTCGATGCGGCGAAACGGAAAGACGATGCGCGAATTGGCGCCGAAGGTTTCCACCACATTGAGATTATCGAAACCATAGGGATAGAACGAAGTGCGATGCAGGGTCTTAATGTGGTAGCCCTCCATGGATGTTTCCAGCAGTAGTTTCCAGTTCGCTTCGTCGGTAAAGCTGCTGTATTCGAATACTTCCTGGCCAGGCTCCATGAGATCTGGAAGGTCAGCCAACGCGCCGTCCGAAATGGGTTCTTTCTGGGTCACGAACACCAAACCACCGCGTTCCTGCGCATGGACTTGCACCAGTCCGTGAGCAGCGGTGTCGAGCCCCGGGAAACCTTGGTCGCCCGCTATGACTCGCAGCCGGCCATCCAAGCCATAGGCCCAAGCGTGATAGGGGCAGATGAAGCCGCCCACCTTGCCGCTGCCTTCCACCAACATCATGCCGCGATGGCGACAGCTATTATGAAAGGCGCGCACTACACCGTCGTTGCCACGCACGGCGACCAAGGGCACACCAGCTAAGGAGCGCGCCACGTAAGCCCCATTGTCGGCCAGCGCCGCCGAAGGGCAATAGACCATGGGCAGACGTTTGAAGAGTTCCATCTCCTGCGCAAATGTCTCTTGCGCCTGGTAACTCGCTACCGGCTCGCGCCACACGTCCGACCCAAGATCCGTGCTCTTGGCACTGATGTGGTCGAGAACCGTTTGAATGACATCGTTATCACACATCAAGCCTGACATTGATGGCTCCTTAATTAGTTCGCGCGCAGGCTCATTTCGCGGCTCGGCCATGGAATACCGCGGGTCGCTTTTCCATAAACGCGCGCGGGCCTTCGCGGGCATCGTCCATCATGGCGTTTTCCTTGGTGCAGCGAGTTTCCACTGCAAAGGCTTCCGTCAGCGGCAGGCCGTTGGAACACACCATCGCTTCCTTGGTCTTCTCCAGCGCCACCGGCGCACCGAGGCAGACACGACGCGCCAGATCGAGGGCCGTGGCCAATACCTGATCGGGCGGCACCACGCGGTTGACCAGGCCCATGGCAAGTGCCTGATTAGCGTCGATCGGTTCGGCCAGCAGCATGAGTTCCATGGCATGGGCCCACGAGACTTGACGCGCGATCCGCACTAGCGAGCCACCGCTCGCAATCAGTCCGCGACGGACTTCGGTGACGGCGAGGGTCGCTGCGCTGGACATCACGCGTAGATCGGTGGCCAGCACGAACTCCGCACCACCGGCATGAGCATGGCCGTTGATGGCCGCGATCACCGGCTTGAAGAAGCTCGCATTACGCAGCAACGCGCCATGGAGCTGCTTGCGATCGGCGGCAAAGCGAGTTTCCCATTCGCCCTCGGG
>JANMJF010000172.1:0-4604 GCA_031371245.1 Pseudomonadota bacterium
GTAGGCGTGATACTGCTCGCCGCCGCTTCGTTCGCACAAGCCGAAGAGCACGTCATCCAGGGCATAGTGACGCAGTGGCGCCCGATGGTGACCTTTGCAAAACCCGGTGACACCATCCGCTTCAAAGGCATGATGGGCCACGATACGCAGACGGTCGAAGGCATGAGTCCCGAGGGTGCCACGCCCTGGCAGGCCAAACTCGGGGAAGAAGGCTTTGTCGCCACCGTCGATAAGGAAGGCGCGTGGATTTTCAAATGCAATCCGCACATGACCACCGGCATGGTTGGTGTGGTGGTGGTCGGCGACGCCCGTCCGCCAGTCAATCGCGCCGCCCTGGAAGCAGCACTGCCGAACGTCAAGGTTGGTAGGAATATGATCCAGCGCGCCATCAAGAAGATGGGCTTGGCGCTGGCATCGGGTAGCAGTCCGGAATAAGTGCGGCACATGGTGACCCGCGCCGCGGTGCTGCGATTTCGTGTTAACTCGAACGGCCACCGCACATTGCGTCTGGTGGCGCTCCTGATCGCGGCGAGCACCGTCGGCGCGGTTGCCCACGCTGACAGTGCGGTCGCGCCGCGAACCACGCTCAGAATCTGCGCCGACCCGGATAGCTTGCCGTCCTCGAACAAGAAGCTGCAGGGCTACGAGAACAAGATTGCGGAATTGTTCGGTCGCAAACTGCACTTGCCGGTCGCCTACGTTTGGTTTCCGCAGCGCATCGGCTTTATCCGCAATACGCTGACCAGCAACGATACATCCGCTGGCACCTATAAATGCGACTTGGTGTTGAGCGTGGTCGAGCATTTCGATATGGCCGCGACCACGCGGCCGTATATGCGCTCGGCCTGGGCCATGGTTTACGTCAAGGGGCGTGGGCTCGATTACCTTCAATCTCAAGACGACTTGATCAACAGCACGCCCGCACAACGTGCCGCGCTGCGGATTGGCATCTGGGATAAAGGCCCAGCCACGCAGTGGCTGGCGCAGAACGACCTCATGGAACGCGCCTCGCCCTATCAGAGCATGAGCGGCGACGTGAACGAGAGCCCCGGCAAGATCATTGAACGGGATCTGGTGCAGGACAAAATCAACCTGACCTTTGTGTGGGGACCGATCGCCGGTTATTACGCGCAGCAGATCAAGAACGCCGAGATTCGTGTCATCCCGCTGCATAACGAGCCCGGTCTGCGCTTCGACTTTCAGATCACAATGGCCGTGCGTTTCGCAGACCAGGCGTGGAAAGAGCAGATTGATCAATTGCTCAAGGACAATCAAGGTGAAATCGACGCCATACTCAAGAGTTATGGCGTGCCGCTGCTGCCCGTCATGATCCAGGGCGCCGATGGGGTAGCTGATGACTAAGCTGTTGACGATACTCTGGCTTGTCCTTGGTGCGGCGCTGCCGGCAGTGGTGGCCGGTGCTGAAGTGGCGCCACAGCCGGCAGTGAAGTTGTCGGACGCCGAGACCCGCATGTGGATGACGAATCAACTAGGCAGTGTCACCCGTCCGCTCGATCTGCATTACGCATTCCACAAGACCGGCAGTTTCGAAGTGGATCTCAACTTCGATGACACGGTCGAGCTTGAGATCGAGAAGATCAACGTCGATGGCAGCAAAAATGGCAGCCTGAAATTTTTCACCGGTACGCACGCCTTTCCCGCACCGGCCATGGAGAGTTCGACGGTCAACCCGATTCTCGGCCACTACCTCTACGGTGATGTATTACAGATGAATCGCCTGACCGATGCCGATGGCAAGGCCCGCGAGCGCTGGCGCTATTTTCAGCGCGGCATCAAATTGGCGCTCGCTGAGACGGCGACGGTCAAAGCGACCACCTTCGATTTCGACGGTCGCAATTGGAAGGGCTATGAGATCAGCTTCGTGCCCTACGGGAAAGATCCCAAGCGCAGCTTGTTCGAGAAATTCGCTGATAAACGCTATTCGGTGGTGGTCAGTGACGACTTGCCGGGCTACCTGTATAGGATAGAAACGATCATCCCCAGCGAAAACCCTGCACAACCTTTGATTCGTGAAGTATTGCAGTTGATGTCGGTGAAGTCGAAATGACGAACTGCTAGTTATGCAGCGACCTGGCCGGACGCTGGGGGTCACGCTCGAACAGGCGGCTGGCGAGGATGATTAGGCCCAGGGCAGGTGCGACGTGATGTCGGCCGCCGCTTTCGAACACGCTATGCAGCGCGAAAAAATACAAGAACCAGAGCATGAGCAGCGCGACACCCGCCGAGTGCGGCGCACAGACGCGCGCGCGGTTAGGCAAAGTACTGGTAAAGACCAACAGCACCAGTGTCAGCCAGAAAAAATTGCTGACGGCTTTTGCCAGCATGTAATCGATGCCCGCTTTTCCACACCCCGACTTGAGACTCCAGAAGGGGCCATCGGCATCGTCGCCAAGGAAGGCGAGATTCTTCGGCACGATCAGCGCAGCGAAGGCCAGCGGATTGGACTTTATCCATTCGACCGCGCGTTTGCCGGCTTCCCGATTGGCGCTGACCTCGTCCAGGCCATCCAATCCAGCGATCGCGACATAGCTGCCGGTCGCGGCGGGATTATTGCCGACGTAGAGCGAGATGCCGCCGGTATTGGATACCGGCACGAAATGACCGAGCACCGCATAGTTGCGTATCGACCACGGTGCAACGACCAGGACGATGCCCAACACGACCGGCGCGATGCGCCTGACGATGTGGCGCAGTGGCGTAGCGCAGCACAGTTCCAGCAGCACCAGCGCACCGGGAAAGAGAATATGGGAAGGTTGGGTGAGTATCGCCCCGCCGAGGCAGAGGCCCGCTGCGACGGCGGTCAAGCGTGGGTAGTGGCTCGCTGAGCTATCGCGTGCGCGCAGATACAGATAAAGCGCCGAGGCCATCAACACCATAATCAGTTGCTGCTTGTCGGCGAGCCCGACGGCAAAGATCAGATTTGGCCACAACGCAACCGCCAGCGTGGCGACGCGCGCGCCGTGTCGGCCGACTATCAGTCGGCCGAGTTTCAACGTGATAGTCAGCACCAGCCCGAACAGGAAAATATTGTTCAGTACCAGCGTTGCCCAGTGTTTGCCCAAGGCCCACACCAGCGGTGCAAGTTCCAACGGCAGGCCGGGCGGCCAGTAAGCGCGCGTAGCGGCGATTGCATAAACATGGTCGAAGGCCAGGCCTCGTGCCAGCTCGAAGTAGGTAGCAAAATCCGAGGTCTGCTGGGGTAGACAGTAGGTGAGGGTGAGACCGCGCAAGGTCGTGCCGAGTACGAAGCACAGGGCGAGCCACTGACGGTCTTGGATAGTGGCAAAGCGTGCGCCGACATCGCCCCCGAGCGTTGTGATAGCAGGGCGCAGGCAGGCCGCCAAGACCAGCAGAACGACGGTTAGGGCGCAGGACGCGACGATCGCAGCAGAGGTGTCGGCAGCCAGATGTTTCAGAAAAGAGTAGACCGTGGCGTAGACCGCGTAGGCACTCAGCAGCGCGAATACGGTGTTCAGCAGGGCCAGCGGCCGGGACGGGGTCGACATACTCACGGCCGGCGGGTTCAGCAGGTTTCTTCAACGATAAAGCGCGGTCGGTGCTTCACTTCGAGGTAAACCTTGCCGAGGTATTCACCGATGATGCCGATGCTGAACAGCTGCACGCCGCCAAGGAAATAGGTCGGCAGCACGGTCGATGCCCAGCCCGGGATGGTGGCATCGTTCACGAGCTTGGTGGCGATGGTCCAGACCGACATCGCGATGGTGCCCAGGGCGACCGAGATGCCGAGCACCGTGATCATGCGCAGCGGCACAGTGGAGAATGACGTGATGCCCTCGATGGCGAAGGTCAGCATCTTGCGTAACGGATACTTCGATACACCGGCGTAGCGCTCGCGCCGTTCGTAGCGCACGGTCGTGGTCTTGAAGCCGAGCAAGGGCACCAGGCCGCGCAGGAACATATTGACCTCGTCGAATTGCTTGAGACTTTCGACAGCGGTGCGGCTGAGGAGGCGGTAATCGGCGTGGTCGTAGACCGTTTCGGTGCCGAGGAAGGACATCACGCGGTAGAAGCTGTGGGCGGTCAGGCGCTTGAAGGCGGTATCGGTGGCGCGGGAATTTCGCACCCCGTACACCACTTGATTGCCGTCACGATAGGCGTCGACCATGCGCTCTATGGCACCGAGGTCGTCCTGCAAATCGGCGTCGAGACTGATGATGGCGTCGCCAGCAGCGCCGAATAGTCCCGCCAGCAAGGCATTCTGATGACCACGATTGCGGCTCAGCTTGATGCCCTTGACGAAAGCGCTGTGCTTGCTGCCGGCGACGATCTGCTGCCAAGTCTGATCGCGACTGCCATCATCGACGAAATAAACGCGGCTATCGGCGGAAATTTTCTGCGTGGCGACCAGCGCGTCGAGCACCTTGCACACTTGCCGAATGGTTTCGGGCAAGACTTCTTGTTCGTTATAACAGGGAACGACCAGACCCAGAATCATGTGCGTGCTCCTCGTCAATGCCTGCGGTCAAGCCAGGTTTAGTGCCCTGCTCGTGCGAGCAGAAACAAGCCCAGCAGCACCAAGGCAATGCCGGTCATCGCCTGTAGCTGCAGGCGTTCATCGAGAA
>JANMJF010000202.1:0-1520 GCA_031371245.1 Pseudomonadota bacterium
AATAACGCAAGACCAGTTTGTCCGTCGCATCGAAACTCGCGCAGCTGTCCGGCGCGGCCATCAAAGCCATCTCTTCGTTCGTCAACCCGACACTCAGACCGAGCATCACATGGGTGGGGATTCAGTAATGGCAGGCGTTGATTTGCGACGCGCGCAGATAGGCCAACTCACGATAGCGCGGTGCGACGGTCGGATTACCGTAGAGCGTCTTGGCGATGTGGATGAAGCCTTCGAGGATGCCGGCATTGGCGCCGAATACTTTGAAGACGTTGAACAGCGGGAAGCCGATATCCTGCATCTGCTGATATTGGGCGCGGACTTCCGGCGAAGCTGTTTCCGGTTCGACGAGGGGAATGCGGGCCATGCTCACGGTGCCTTATGGTGGTGGAGGGTAGAAGCAGACTAACGAGCACTCTGCGGGCTGGCAAGTGTGTAGCGCCGTTGGCGACCCCGCTACCCGGCCCGTTCGCGGCTGAGCGCTGCGGTGTGCTATGCAGTTCCATTGGCTAAACTGCCTTCCTCATCCCGCCCTGCAGGATTGCCATGAAAAATCCCTTTGAGAACGACGAACGCCGCGCTTTCCGCGACACCGTCGCACGTTTTGTTAAAAACGAGATCGAACCCCATGCCGACGCCTGGGACGAGGCCGGCACCTTCCCTTGGGCCGTGCACGAGAAGGCCTGCGCGCTCGGTCTGTTTGGCTTCGGTATCGATGAACAATACGGCGGGCTTGGTTTCGAGGATGCCTTCATGCGCGCGGCGTCTGCTGAGGAACTCGGACGCGGTGGCATCGGTGGCGTGATCGCCGCCATCGGTTCGCGCGGCATCATGGTCGGCTTAGTCAATGGACTCGCAGCCGAGGCCATCAAGCGCCGGGCGCTGCCCGAGATCCTGTCCGGTGTGAAGGGCGGCGCGCTCGGCATTACCGAGCCGTCCGGTGGCTCGGATGTCGCCAACCTGCAGACCCGCGCGCGGCGCGAAGGCGATGAGTACATCATCAACGGTACCAAGACCTTCATCACCGGTGGCATGAACGCGAGCTATTTCGCCATTGCCGCGCGCACTGGCGAGGAAGGCGGCGCAGGCATTTCGCTGTTCTTCGTCGAGGCTGGCATGGCGGGTTTCTCGCGCACCGCCATCGAACGCAAGATGGGCTGGTGGGCCTCCGATACCGCGACGCTCTATTTTGACGAATGCCGCGTGCCGGTGGCAAATCTGATGGGTATCGAGAACCACGGCTTCCTCGCCACGCTCAACAATTTCAATTTCGAGCGCCTGTTCATGTGCGCGCAGATGCTCGGCATGTCACGCCGTTGCCTGGAAGACAGCGTGGCCTACGCCCAGCAGCGCAAGACTTTCGGCAAGCCACTGATCAAACACCAGGTCATCCGCCACAAGATTGCCGACATGTCCTCGCGCATCGACGCCATGGACGCCCTCATCAATCAGATCTGCTGGAACATCAACGAAGATGAGACGCCGGTCGCCGAGATCAGCAAGGCCAAGGTCTTCTGTTCCAC
>JANMJF010000225.1:0-15104 GCA_031371245.1 Pseudomonadota bacterium
TGACGATTGCTCGCCCCGGTTCAGAAAGAATTATTTTCGAGGGGATCGATAGCGATGAGACCGAGGGGTTTCTTCTGCGCTTCGTGTGAGCTTGATTGATCGGCAACCTATTGAGGAACACGACATGAGCCTTGGAACCATCCTCCTGGTAATACTTGTGCTGATGTTAATTGGCAGCATTCCAACCTGGTCCCACAGCCGCAGTTGGGGTTACGGGCCGAGCGGTGGCTTGGGTGTGGTGGTCATCATCCTTGTCGCCTTGGTACTTACCGGCCGACTTTGATCGGTACGGGACTCGGTGTTGCGACGCCAGCGCGTAAGTTTGACAGGCTGCTAGGGCTTCGACTGCCGCTGGCCAGGGCGGTTACGCCACTGCTGCGCCAGCGTGCCACTCCAGCTCCCGATATCGGCGAGTAGCTGCCGTGCGGCGAGATTGGCCGCGGCCACACCACCGCGCGCATCTTCACTGCGCGAGGCAACGACGCTTTCGAACTCACGCGTGGCTAGCACCTGCCGATCGGCACTGGCCACCAAGCCCACCCGCAAGGTCAAGCGCACGCGGCTCGGTAGTCCGTCGAATTCCTGCTGAAGTCGCACTATCTCGACCTCCATTTGTAGATCGCTGCGCGCTGTGCTGCCCGGCGACAGGCTGGCTCGAAACGCGCCGCCGCGTGCGATGGCTCTCACCAATAATGGCGCAAGCATGTCGGCTGGTGAGTCGACCCATGCGCTGTGCGCGAAGTACTCAAGCTGGTGTTGATGGCGCACATAGACAATGCGCGGACTATCGAAACCGGCGGCGGCGCGTGGCGGATTGACGGTCAAGATCAAGGTGCCTGCTGCTAGGGCGGCTGGCGCGGTAATGTCATCGTCCAATACAAAAAATTCCATTTCAGGGATGTGACTGGGGGCAAGCATTTTGCACCCACCGAGCAGGCCGAGTATCGCCACCAGCGCGAGTGTGGCCACGGCATTTGCCGTGACTGGGTTGCTGCGTGTTCTCATCGCACCATGCTCGATTCACCCGGTCCGGAGGCGGCGGGTTCGCGGCCGAACAAAAGGCTGCGTGGGTCACGGCTGGTCTGCTCGCTCAGCCGCCGCAAAGATGCCGTCAAATCGCTCATTTCGCCCAGCAGCCGCTGCAGCTGCGGCACGGTTTCGGCCGTCAGGTGCTCCACATCCGTGCTCACACTGGCCAGCGTGCGCGTGGCGTTGGCGCTGGTGTCTGTTACAGCCATGCCCATGTTCGCTAGCGCATCGGCGCCCTGACCAATGCGCTCGATCACCGGTCCAACGCGCGCGCTAGCCCGTGCGCCGTTGGCGAAGAGCTGGGCAGCGTCGTGCATGCCAGCGCTCAAGTCTGCGCGGCCCTTAGCGACGGTATCGGTAATCGCAGCGAGGTTAACCAAGGTTTGGGTTATCGCCGCGCGGTTGGCGTCGCTCAATAGCGCGTCGATATTGCTGGTGGTCTTGTCCAGTTTTCCCAAAACGGTGGTCAACACGTTTTCGAGCCGTGCAGCGAGGGAGGGGGTAGTGCGGATCTCAGGGTAGCTGTCGCTGTTGTCCGCTTTCAGCAGCGGCGCACTTCGGGTACCTCCGTTGATTTCAACATAGGCGATGCCGGTCAGGCCTTGGGTCTTCAGCATCGCCGTCGAATCGGTCTTGACGGGTGTGCCGCGTTCTATCGCAAGCAGCAGAATAACCTGGTCCGGATTGTCGTCGGCCAGCCGTATTGAGCTTACCTTGCCAACATCCACACCGTTGTATTTGACCGGCGCATTGAGATTGAGGCCAGCCACGGATTCACTCTCGATGGCACGATAGATATCGTACTTTTTCTGCCATGCGCCACCCGACGCCAACCACAACAGGCCGGCCACTAAGCCACCGCCGAGCAGGACGACGAAGACACCCACCAGCACATAGTTCACCTTGGTTTCGATGGCGTTTTCTCGCTGGCCTGGTCGGCCGATGGCTGACCATCCTGGGGTCCTGCGGGCGGCGCTCGTCGGCCTCGCGCTCCGTCGAAGAACACGCGCACCAAGGGCTTGTCGAGGCGTGCCAATTCCTGCATGGAGCCGATACCCTGCACCGTGCCTGCACCGAGCACGGCGACGCGGTCGGCTGCGCCCCACACTAGATCGAGGTCATGGGTGATCATCACTATCGTGAGGCGGAAGCGCTCGCGCAGTTCGAGCACCAGCGCCTGCACCGCGCCAGCACTGTCAGGGTCGAGGCCGGCGGTCGGTTCGTCCAAAAACAGCAACTCCGGATCCAGCGCCAGCGCCCGCGCCAGCGACGCGCGTTTGAGCATGCCGCCGCTCAGGGCCGCAGGATATTGGGCGCCCACCGTGGCATCGAGGCCGGTCATGGCGAGCTTCCACGTCGCCAACTCGTCGATCAAGGCGTCTGGCAGCGTGGTGTGTTCGCGCAACGGTAGCCCGACATTCTCACGGACGGTCAGGGCGCCGAACAGACCGCCGTGCTGAAACATCACGCCCCAGCGCCGGCGCAATTCCAGTGCGGCATCGGCCGCGATATTTTTGAGTTCGACACCCAGCACACGAATACTGCCGGTGTCGGGGATCTGCAGCAGAATCATTTCCCGCAGCAAGGTGGATTTGCCCGAGCCGCTGCCACCCATCAGCGCGAATATTTCGGCGCGGTGTACTGCAAATTCGAGATCCGTATGCACAACATGGGCGCCGAAGTGGGTCGACACACCATGAATTGCCACGACCGCTTCGGCGTTGGCAGCGGCGCTTGCCATGTCAGAGGTCAAGCGCACTGAACGCCACCGAGAACTGTGCATCGGCGACGATCACCAGGAAAATCGACTGCACCACGCTGTGGGTGGTGTGGCGGCCCACGCTGTCGGCGCCACCGTGAGTTTGAAACCCTTGAAAACAGCCGATGACGACAATGATCATGGCGAATACCGGCGCCTTGCCGATACCGATCAGATAATCGGTGGGGCTGACGGCCTTGACGAAGCGTTCGAGGAATTCCGCGAAGCCGACGCCGAGTTGCGCGCGCGCCATGAGCATGCCGCCGAAGACACCTAGCCCATCGGCGAGCACGGTCAGCAGCGGCAGCGCTACCACCAGCGCGACGATTTTAGGCCACACCAGCATTTCCAGCGGCGCAATGCCGATGGTGCGCATGGCGTCGATTTCCTCGGTGACGGCCATCGTGCCGATCTGCGCGGCGTAAGCCGAGCCCGATCGTCCGGCGATGATGATGGCTGTGATCAGCGGCGCGAATTCGCGCAGCATCGACAGCCCGATCAGATCTGCAACGAAGATATTGGCACCGTATTGCCGCAACTGGTCAGCCCCCTGATAAGCAACCACCACGCCCAGCAGGAAGGCCAGCAGCCCCACTATTGGCAGGGCATCGAAACCGGCGGTGCGCAGGTTGAAGAGGATCGGACGCCAGCGGATGCGTGTCGGATGACGCAGGCAGCCTATGCCTACCAGCGTACATTCACCCAGGAATCCGAGCAGCGCGAGGGTCTGGCTCCATTGCTCCAGCACAGCGCGTCCGAGGTCGGCCAACTTGTTCGGCGACGGGTCAGTGATCGGCGCCGTGATGCGTTCGCCCAGATGTTGTTCAACGGCCAGAAGCAGAGCGCTGAATTGGGCCGGCATGGCGTGCACCGTGACCTGGGTGCCCTGCGCACGCAGACGCCGTACCAATGTCTGCAGCGACCAGGCCCCGGCCGTGTCGAGGGCAGTGACAGCGGCCGCCTCGATTACCAGACGGCCCGCGCTTGGCGCAGTGACGGCCAGCAGTTGCGCTTCAAGCGTGCCAAGACTAAGCGCGGTCCATGCGCCGGCCAAGGCCATGACGGAAGGTGCAGGCTGCGTGAATGCCGCCGGATCTGACGCCGTGTTTGTCATAACTAGCGGCGCGCGCAGCGAGCAGTCATGTCCATAACTGCAGCCTGCTGCCCGCGACAAGGTCGCAACTGCTGCGGACATCTCGACCAGCCATGGGTAATCCTCATCGGCATCGCGATGACAGGGTCGCGCAGCGTGAGATCACGCTACCTCGCGCGTTTGAGAGCGTCTGTTCGATAGCACACGCCTGGCCCATGGGTGCGATTGCGTACAGACGCTTTTTATCGCCAGACAGGACACTGACGCGGCCGCTGATTGCTCTGCGTCAGTCACTCGCGCTTGCGCGATACGCGACGCCGTCGGACCGGCACACCGCATCACCAGCCAATAACAGGAACCACATCATGAGCGACCACGTCTACAAAATGCTTGAGTTGACCGGCAGTTCCACCGAGAGTGCGGATAAAGCAGTGCGAACCGCCGTGGCCAAAGCCGCCGAAACCATCAAGCACATGGACTGGTTTGAAGTGATCGAGACGCGCGGCGAAATCAAGAAAGGCGAAATCGCTTTCTGGCAGGTGACGATCAAGATTGGTTTTCGCGTCGAGAATTGACCGACTGGACGATGTAGGTGCCGTGCTCAGAGCACCCGGCTGCGGGTTGCACAGCCATTGCCGCCCATGGATACTCAATGCGCCTCCACACTGTTGAAGCCAAGTCGAGCGGATGTGCCGCATGTCACCTGAACCCGACCTGCCTGCCACCACACACCGTCGGCAACGATGGGCTCGGCACTGGGCATCCCGACCTCGCCAGTGTGGTGCGGGCCAAAGGTAGCTTCGTTTATCGCGTCGGTGAACCGCGGTACTCCTACTATCTGTTGCGTTCGGGTTCCGCGAAGGCGACGGTCGCCGATGAACATGGCAAGGGCTGTGTCACGATGTTCTATTTCCCTACGGATCTCATCGGCGTTTCGTCACTTGATCGCGAGCGCTATGGTGATTGTGTTGAGCTGCTTGAGCGCAGCAGCGTGTGTGAACTGCCGGCCCGCACCTTCGAGGATCAATGTGGCGCGCATGGCGGTTTGTTGCGCGGCATGTTGAGCAAAATGGCGAACGTCTACGATCTGGAGCGAGGCGCGCGTCTGCGCCTCAACCGCACCGGTGCGATGGCACGGCTCGCCGATTTCCTGATCGAAATAGCGACACGCATGGCCGCACTGCACCGCGCCCGCGATCACTTTATTCTGCCGATGTCGCGCTACGACATCGCGAGCCATTTGAGCATGGCCAGCGAAACGGTCAGTCGCGCATTCCACCGCCTCGAGCATGAAGGTGTGATAGCGGTGCACGGCAGACAGGTTGAGATTATCTGCCACAGCGCCTTGACGCGCTGCGCGATGGAGACCTCTGCACCGAGCGCTGGGGTGCGCAGCGATTGCCGGCGGCAGGGCGCCGAGCGCGACCTGCGGTGAGGCATCTTCGACGTCATGCTGAGCGACACCGCAGTGGGCGCAGTGGCTGGCTGCGAGCGGCAGTGATGGGCGCCAATGACGGTATCGTCTCCACCGCAAGTCTGATCTTAGGCGTCGCGGCGGCCGGTGCCAGCCATCGCGTGATGCTGGTGACCGGTGGCGCGGGCCTCATCGCGGGTGCCATGTCGATGGCGGCCGGGGAGTTCATCTCGGTCCATTCTCAACAGGACACCGACAACGCCGATCTTGAACGTGAACGGCTCGAACTTGTGCAGGATCCGCAGGGCGAGTTGCGGGAATTGCAGGAGATCTATGTCAGTCGTGGCCTGCACCGCGACCTGGCCGTGCAGGTCGCCACCCAGTTGATGGCGCACGATGCGCTGGGTGCGCACGCGCGTGACGAACTAAACCGCAGCGAACTAACGGCGGCCCGTCCGGTCCAGGCCGCGTTGGCGTCGGCGGCAAGCTTCTCGATCGGCGCGCTGCTACCAATGGCCGTCGTCGCACTCGGCATGCAGGCCCATCAGATTTTGTCGATCGCGCTGGCCTCGCTGCTGTTCCTCGCAGTGCTGGGCGCGCTCGCCGCCAGCATTGGCGGTGCCCCGGTCTGGCAGGGTGCATGGCGGGTGACGTTCTGGGGCGCGCTGGCGATGGGGGTGACGGCGTTTGCCGGCACGCTGTTCAGCGTGGCGGTCTGATTTGAGCTCGAACGTGTATCGAAGGGCAAACAACAATGCAGATCGGATTGTTAGGGCTGGGCCGTATGGGTGCCAACATGGCACGTCGCCTGCGACGCGCCGAAGTCGATGTGGTCGCATGGAATCGCAATGGCGAAACCACGCGCCAACTCGCTGACGAGACCGGCATCGTTGCGACTACTTCTGTGAAGGAAGTCGTTGCACTGCTCGATGCACCGCGCATCGTGTGGTTGATGCTGCCGGCGGGCGCCGTCACCGAGCAACAGATTGCAGTCATCACGCCGCTGCTGAGTAGCGGTGACCTGGTCGTGGATGGCGGCAATTCTTTCTATAAGGACTCCCAACGGCACGGCCATGAACTCGCGGCGCATGGCCTGTGTTTCGTCGATGCCGGCGTTTCTGGCGGCATCTGGGGCCTGGAGCAGGGTTATGCCCTCATGCTCGGTGGTGAGGGCGCATCTATAGCGCGGCTTCGTGCCGTTATCGAGGCCCTCGCGCCAGACCGCGAGCGGGGCTGGCTGCACTGTGGGCCAGCCGGCGCCGGGCATTTCGTGAAGATGGTACACAACGGTATCGAGTACGGCATGATGCAGGCCTATGCCGAGGGCTTCGCCCTGATGAAAGCCCACGCAGCATTCAATCTGGATCTGGCGGCCGTCGCCGAGACCTGGCGTCATGGCAGTGTGGTGCGCAGCTGGCTGCTCGATCTCACCGCAGACGTCCTTGCACGTGACCAGCAACTAACTTCTATCACGCCTTATGTTGCTGACTCCGGCGAAGGTCGCTGGGCGGCACTCGAAGGTATCGAGCTGGGGGTGCCGACGCCGGTGATGAGTCTGGCGCTGATGATGCGCTTTGCCAGCCAAAACAGTGGCGAATACGGCGACAAGTTGCTCGCGATGATGCGGCAAGCGTTCGGCGGGCATGCCATAAAATCCGACGAGTGAGCTGCGTGCTCGCCACGCTACAGCACGACAATCCCAAAAAATCAGCCAGGTTTGGCGCCGTCCTTGGCGACCTTGTCGCCGGAAATTTTATCTTTCCCGGCTAGCACGCTCGGTTTCGCTTTCGCCTTTTTCTTGATGGCTTCCATGACTTCGTAAGCGTCCTCAATACCGATGGGGCTGGCGGGCTTTTTCTCGTTCATCTGAAACCACCTCGATTGATATGACTGGTTTATGCCTTGCGTGTAACCGCTGGATCCTCGCCTTTTGTTCGCGCCAGTCCAGCGCGTTCCGCGTCGCTCAATTGCCGTTCCTCCGAGGGATCGACGTCACCGGCTTTATCGATCATCGCGCGTCCATGTTCGGACTGAACAAATTTTTTCTCCTCTTTGTTGAAGCGCTCTGCTGAACGCTGGTCGCCTTCGCCCTGATTGGCTGCCGGCTTAGGGGTGCTTGACGAACCCTTGGACTTCTCGCGCTTGGTATCTGTACCCATAGTTATTCCCTCGTGATTGATTGGTAACGGTGTGCGGTAAGCGGATTGCACTGCTTATCACCGCTCATCGACTGTTGTGTGCGACTGAAGATCGCCTTGCCTAATAGTCTTAGCGTGCAAGCCTATCGCTGCCTACGACCGTGTCACCGTGCAGTGACCCACATTGAATTGCGAACAGCAGCTGTGTTGCACACCGCACGGTCTGCTGACATAAATTCGAGAACGATGACGGCATCCAACTGAGTGCGTCTCAAAAGATGGGCTATGCAGATGGCTGGAACACTGGATCGAGGATGCCGATAGTGACTATCACCAAGTGTTTGATGAGCCTTGTACCGACCATGGTCGCCAGCGCACCGCTCATGGCGACGCCAGAACAGATCAAAACGGAGGTCGTTGCCGTGCTGCTCTCAGGCGATCAAGGACTGCCAGCGGTCACAACATCCACATCGGGTAGTAACTCATTACGCGACAGTAGTAGACATCTGCGCGGGCGGATGCTCGCTCGACGGAGCTACTAGCCACCGTGCCACTTGTCGGCTCGACGCTCGGGGTGTGCCGGTGATGCCGCTGCGACCGGCGGTCAAGCGCGTGCTGTTAGCGACGGTGCTGTTGGCATTGTTAACCCCGCCGCTGGTGCTGCTCTACTTCGTGTATCTCTTCGACTGGAACCGTGCCCGCGATCCGCTCAGTGCGGCCGCCTCGCAACGCGCAAATCGCAAGATAATTATTCAAGGAGATCTACGTCCGGTGTGGGGCTGGCCAGTCAGCCGGCTAAGCGCAAGCGGCTTGATGGTCGGCAATGTCAAAGGCGGAAGCGCGCCGCAGATGCTTGAACTCGACCGTATAGACGTCGCTGTCGACCTCAGCAGTTTGCTGAGAGGTCAGCTAGAACTGACCGAACTGACGCTCGTTAAACCGCGTTTGTTATTGGAGAAAACAGCCTCGGGCGCGACCAACTGGCGCTTCGCCGACAATCCGGCGGGCGGCGTCGCGCTGGCGCTGGTGCCGGACGATCGCGCCGAATTCCCGCGCATCGGTCATCTGCGGATCGAAGACGGCGTGATTGTCTATCGGGACCCGACGACCAAGACCGATATCAGCCTGCGCGCGGCGACGATAGAGGGCAAGGCCGACAACGACGCAGAGCGCATTCGTTTCAATGGTGCGGGTGTGCTGCAGGGCGAGCCGTTGAAATTCGATGTAACTGGCGGCAGTGTGCGCGAACTGCGGGAGTCGACCACGGCCTACCCGATATCGGCCTCGATCGTCGCCGGCCTGACCTCGATCGCCATTGATGGAACGGTGATCGACCCGGTGATGCTGAAGGGTCTGGATGTCAGGGTTAATGTAAAAGGCAGTAACGCCGCCGACCTATTCCCACTGACCGGTATGGCGCTGCCGCCGACACCACCCTATGACGTCACGGGCAAGCTCGATTACGCGTCGGGTGTATGGCGGTTTCGCAAATTCGCAGGGCGTCTGGGTGATAGCGACCTGGCCGGCGATCTGCGTTGGGATGTGCGCGGCAAGCGGCCGCTGCTCACGGCCAGCTTCACCAGCCGCAAACTCGACCTAGACGATCTCGCAGGACTGATAGGCGCTCTTCCGGCGACCGGGCCCGGCGAAACGGCTTCGGCGGAGCAGGTCGCGGCGGCCGCCGCCGCGCTGGACGATCCGCGCGTACTGCCTGACGTGCCGCTCGATATCAGCCGCCTTGCGGCAATGGACGCCAATGTCGAATTTCGCGGCCTCAAGGTCGTGACGAGCAAGCTGCCCATCGACGATTTCTATGCCAAGGCGGAACTCGTCGACCGCGTGCTCAAAATTAATCCTGTGCGCTTCGGTACCGGGCGCGGCAATGTCGCCATCTGGGCGACGGTCAACGCGCGCCAGGAGCCGGTTGGGATCATCAGTCGGACCGAGCTGCAACGCATCCCCATCGCGTCATTGTTCGACACTGCGTCGGCTGTCATCGGCACGTCGAACCTCGCCCAAGGCTATCTGGGCGGCACTGCCGAACTCACCGGCGCCGGCAAAAGCCTGCGCCAGATGTTGGCGAGCGCCAATGGCAATCTCGGCATCGGCATGGAGGGCGGACAGCTCAGCCAATTGCTGATTGAAATGGTGGGTCTCGATATCGCCGAATCGATGGGTTATCTATTGATCGGCGACAAACCGGTGCCGATAGCTTGCGTCGTCGCCGACTTCAAGGTCACCAATGGGCTACTGACACCGCGTGCTTTCGTCATCGACACCGACGATACGATCGTGACCGGTGCTGGCAGTATCGATCTGAAGGACGAGACCCTACAACTCGAACTCAAACCGGCGCCGAAAGATTTCAGCCCACTGTCCTTGCGCGTACCACTTGATATCGAAGGCACACTCAAGCACCCGAGGTTACACGTCCAGCGCGCCGGCTTGCTGAAACGGGGTGCCGTGGCAGCAACTCTTGCGTTGCTGTTCCCCCCGGCCGCACTCCTGGCTTTTATCGAACCCGGGCTCGGTAAGGACAGTCAATGCCGCGCACTGCTGTCAACCATGGCATCGAGCAGTTTGGATCCGAAGAAAAATGCGCGTCTGGTTCCCATCAATGCAAAAACGCCGGCGCTTGAAAATGCCGCGAAAGAAAAATAATTTCACCGCTAACGGAAGTGCCGGTGTGAGGCGTTGGCGCTAACCGTCCGACAGGCTCCTAGGACGGCTAGTCACTAGCGTCACTGTCTGCTGGCACACGCCAAGCTTCGGTTATTGCTCGATCACGCTGTGCTTGGGAAATCAAATCGGCGCCGGGTCCGCCTCGCGTTCCGCGTGGCGATGTTTCGCGATCGCTGCGATAAATTCTTTCACCGCCGCGTCAACATTATCGCTATCAGCTATGACGATGCCGGCGTGGGATGCACCCGACGCCAAGGCCTTCTCAATACCGGCTTGCGCAAGCAAGCTGTTTGAGCTGCCGAGCACCAGCAGCGTCTTGCCATGGCGATACTGGTTGCTGATGAACTCCATGACTTGGCCGTGGCGACCCAGCGTGGCTACGCCCGCATCGCCATCGGGAAGCACGAGCGCATCGAACAACACTGGCGGGGAATTCTCCAGGGTGGCGATGGCCTCCAGCGCCTTATTGTCCGTGGTCTGAACCGCACCAAGACTAGGCGCGATGACGCAAACTACGGCGCCGGCTGTGAGCAGCGCAGTTTGCACGGCCACGAGCGGCGCGCCGGTCACCCCATTGGCCACCAGCATTGCCACTTTCCGCGTGCGTATGCCCCCGTCTCCCGGCAAGGCCTTGAGCGACAGCGCTGGGGACTTCGTAACTTCCGGTGTGGTTGGTTTGGATAAGGCCTTCGGCAAAGCGGCGGGAACCGCAATACCGAGTCCATCGGCAACGGCTGCGGCGAGGTCAGAGGAGACGTTCACCAGTGAAGCCAACATGCGTTCGCGTATCGCGGGCACGGTGACCTTGCTCAATTCAAAGCGAAAGCCACCGGCGATATGGGCCTTCTCGACCTCGGTCTGACTCTCATAGAACAGCGTCGCTTGGGTGTAGTGATCGGCAAATTTTTCCGGCTTGCCACGGAGCTTGTCTTCATCGACGGGCTGCG
Source organism: Pseudomonadota bacterium (assembly GCA_031371245.1). Taxonomy (GTDB): domain Bacteria; phylum Pseudomonadota; class Gammaproteobacteria; genus JADJYF01. Next base: position 11,063 of record JANMJF010000225.1, read on the forward strand.
GAAAGGAGACGAAGCCAGCGGCGCCGGCCTGAAAGGGACAACCGCCGCCGAGTGAATTCGGCTCGTAGGCCACGCGGCCACGCGGGATGGATTGACGATGCAAACCGTCACGCTGATTGTTGGATACCGGTACCAACGGCGCATTGATCGGGATTTCATGAAAGTTCACACCGCCCAGGCGCGTGATCTGTGTGTCGATATAAGAATGGATACGGCCGGCAAGTAGCGGGTCGTTACTGAAGTCTATGCCTGGCACGACATGGGCAGTGCAGAAGGCCACCTGCTCGGTCTCGGCAAAGAAGTTGTCGGGATTGCGATTCAACACCATGCGCCCCACCGGCGTGACCGGCACCAATTCTTCCGGAATGAGTTTGGTCGCATCGAGCACGTCGAAGCTGAATGCCTGGGCTTGCGCCTCGGTAAAGATTTGCAGGCCTAGTTCCCATTCGGGATATACCCCGGCTTCGATGGCATCCCACAGGTCGCGCCGATGGAAGTCCGAGTCGGCACCGGCGATCTTCACCGCCTCATCCCATACCAATGAATGAGTACCGAGCGTGGGTTTCCAATGGAACTTGACGAAGTGTGACTCGCCCTTCGCGTTGACTAGCCGGAAGGTATGCACACCGAAGCCCTGCATCATACGCAGGCTGCGCGGTATGCCGCGGTCTGACATCACCCACATCAAGGTATGAGTGGTCTCCGGCATGAGCGACGCGAAGTCCCAGAAGGTGTCGTGGGCTGAGGCAGCCTGCGGCATGCCGTTGTGCGGCTCGGGTTTCACGGCGTGAATGAGGTCAGGGAACTTGATGGCATCCTGAATGAAGAACACCGGTATGTTATTGCCGACCAGATCCCAGTTTCCTTCGTCAGTGTAGAACTTGACGGCGAAACCCCGCACGTCGCGGGCGGTGTCCGCCGAGCCACGTTCACCGGCGACGGTCGAGAAGCGCACGAACACCGGCGTGATTTTTCCAGCAGTTTGAAATGGCGCCGCGCGGGTTAATTCGGTCAGTGCATCATAGGCTTCAAAATAGCCGTGCGCGGCTGAGCCTCGCGCATGCACGATGCGCTCTGGGATTCGTTCATGATCAAAATGCGTGATTTTCTCGCGCAATATGAAATCTTCCAGCAGTACCGGTCCACGCAAACCGGCCTTGAGGGAATTCTGATTGTCGCCGATGGCGACGCCCTGGTTGGTGGTCAGCGCCTGGCCTGCAGCGCTGCTGCGTGCGTGGTCCAGTGAACCTGCATTGGCTGCCTCTGCGGGGGCCATCTCGCGGCCGGTTTTGGCCGAGTGATTAGCTTCGCTGAGGGTACTGGCCCCGGCTAGCGGACCGGGCAGCTCGACGGTTGGTCCGACCGGTGGCGCGATGGCGTATTTGCGTCCGAATTCCTTATTCTTGATCGCGTTGTGCGGCATCGCCGATGCGAGTGCCTGCACCTCGGCAGCCTGACGTACCGCCTCGCCCCGTCGGGTGATATCCGTCGCGGGCGAGCGCTTCTTGGCTGTCGTGGCTTTGGGGTCGGTCTTTTTCATAACGGTGTCCTGAGTAGGGGTTACTTGCAGTGGTTCAGGAAACGCGGAGAAGACGTCAGCGGAGTTTTGAACCAGGTGAGAGCAGCGTCTCAGCAGGCAGCACAAGGCCACCACCTGTGGCCTTGGCGACACTTGACGCCGAGCACACCTAATAGTTCGAGCTTCTATCCCAGCTCCAAATGCCTGTCAGCGATGCGACGATCATTTTCGCGCGGCAAGCAGCTCGGTCTTGCGCGCCGCCATCCGCGCACCGAGTTCATCGAGATCCACGGATGATTCCTTGACCTTGGGAAACATCTCATTCTGTTCTTCCTTAACATGATGTTTGACGTACTCAGAAAGAACTTTAACCTTGGCGTCATACATCTCACCATCGGGCTCGACACCTTCCAGCTGTGCAAGCAGGCCTTTAACGCCGGCGTGTTCGACTGTGGCTTCCGGCACCAACAGTTTGTCTTTCATAGCTGCTTTCACATCGGGATAAAAATCTCCTCTTCTATTTGAGTGTGCACGCTGAGCGCGGTGCAGATCTGAGCCACGATGGCTTTTTTGTTAGTCGCTGAGCGCGCCGTTTCATAGTCGGCGAACAAGCCACTGACTGCTTTGTGATCGGCTTTCAATAGCGCAATCGCGTCCTGAACGACTTCATGCGACTTGTTGGCAGTGGCGGCTTTGGCAGTGGTGTGAGTAGTCATGGGCAGTCTCAGTTTTTCCCTAATGGGGTGTTAGTAGAATCAGCGCACAAAGAGTGCAAGTAAGATGATGATCGGGATCGGTATGCCGAGAAAGAACAATAAGAGTGAACGCATGGCAACCCCCTTGGAGTCTGGTATGAAATAAATGATCAGGCGTCGCGACGGCGGCCACCAAAGGTCGCCGACAGGCTTGCGACAAAGGCACCGACGAGCAACGAGACGAACAGCCACAGCGCCCCATAGGCCGACGCTTTACGCGCCTCGTCGGCGACAGCCTTCGCGGCGACCTTAGCCTCCTGCAGCTTGGCCTGGAGGTGCGCATAGGTATCGGTCACCCGTCGTTCGGACTCCTGCTGCGACAGCCCGGTGCGTTGCGAGACGATTTGGCCGACGTAGCGCACGTCTTCGGGCGGGAGTGAATCGGCGTCACCAACATGCATAAAAATGCGCGTGACTTCGCTCAGATCGCGGCCGCCATGGCGTTCCGGCATGTCGGCTGCCATGGTCCCATCGGCAGAAGCTGAAGGCGGTGCATTCAAGTCACGTCGGAAGAGTGAATCGATAAAGTAAGGCAGGGGGCCTGCCTCGTGCGCCCCATGCTTGCCGCCAACACCCATGCTGTGACCCGCCATCATGGTTGCGGTATGCGTGGCCCCGCCTAACACCGATGCACCGGCGTGAATACCGCCGCCTAAGATTGATGCGATCACTGACGTAAGCAGTGCGGCGGAGACTAACGAGGCGACAGCCCAGGCCAGGAAGCCATGGGCCGTATCGCGGAAATACACTTCGTCGGTGTGCACCTCTATCCATTTCGTGCGTAAACGACCGGCCAGGTAACCACCCATCGCCGAGGCGAGCAATTGCGTAGCTGTCAGCCAGAGTATGGTCGATGTGCCGAAAGTAGTGGCGCTAATGCCTTCGCGATACCACGGTGAGACCGAGGACAAGCCCAGTCCGACTCCAAGGATCAACAGGATCAGTGCCAGCGAAGCCGCTGCGGCAGCGCCCGCCAGGATCGCGCCCCAAGACACTGCACTTGCCGCAGCGCGCCGATAATCATTATTGGCATTGTCGAAACGGTGGTCGCGGGAATTCTCATCGAGATGAAGCGGAGTGGTAACAGCCATCGGATGTCTCGCTAGAGTGTGAAGTCAGGCGAGAAAGTTATGTCGGACGCTAAGCATGGTCTGTGCGTTAACGCACCAGCAATTATCCACAGCGACACTCAATCATTCCGTGGGTGGAGAGGCGCCCACGTTAATGCTCGCCAATGACTAGTTCTGACAGTGTTGAATCGTAAACGGCAAAGAATGCCGCACCGACCCCGCATGCCACCTACAACAACCACCGGCTTGCCTTAATTGGTGTATTGCGATTTCTCTCTTTACGAATTCTAAGTAAACGAAGTCGCGCATTGGTAATAGTTGTTGGAGATTAAAGATAATATTTCTTCGACATTGGCGCCTTGATACCAAACAGCGCCGCACCGTTTGTTGCTCTAGCCTTGCTGACTAGTCCAGCTGCACAACTGGTGATCGCTGAACCGGGTCCAGGTTTTGCTGCCGTCTCGTTTTTCGCGGTCGCTGGAAGTGCTTTTAAAGCACACATCACGGGCTTTGAACAGAATGGGATACTGACTAGAAAATAGGCGGTGAATATTCAAACCGCCGCAGTGCCTTTGCCCGTGCCCTTTGCGCTTATGGGCGTGGGGCTGGCCGGCGTGTTTGGATTTGTGCGGCGTATGCCGGCATGAAGCCAGTCTGATCTGGGAACCTCTCCCGCGCTGGCGGGAGAGGGAAATTGC
>JANMJF010000227.1:0-2393 GCA_031371245.1 Pseudomonadota bacterium
ATGGAACAAGGGCGTCAGGCCGCCGCCCACGCCTTCAACGGCGCGATCAAGGCCACTGCTGATGAGATCTTCCCCTTCGGTATCTATGCAGTGCCGGAGATGAGTGTGGTCGGCAAGACCGAAGAAGAATTGCGCGCTGCAGGGGTCGCCTATGAATCCGGTATTGCACGTTTCCGCGAAACCTCGCGCGGCCAGATCCTGGGCTTGCGCGAAGGTTTATTGAAGCTGCTGGTGTCGCTGGAAGATCGCAGCCTGCTCGGCGTGCATATCGTCGGCGAAGGCGCGACCGAATTGATACACATCGGCCAGGCGGTGCTGGCACACCAGGGCAAACTGGATTTTTTCGTCGATGCTGTATTCAACTATCCGACCTTGGCCGAGGCCTACAAGATTGCAGCCTTGGATGCGTGGAATAAGTTGTAAAGGAGAAGTAGCGGTGCTTCCTAACTCCCCGCCACTGCCATTTCGCCAATCACCACCGAGCCGATATGCACAGTGCCGCGCGTTTCGATATCGCTGCCGATCTCGCCGATGTCCTTCAACATGGTCTTGAGGTTGCCGGCGATGGTGATCTCTTCTACGGCGTGGGCGATCGCGCCGTGTTCGATCAGGAAGCCGCTTGCGCCGCGTGAATAGTCGCCGGTTAAACCGTTCACGCCAAAGCCCATCAGATCGGTCACCAGCAGCGCGCGATCGAAGCTGGCGATGAGAGTCTCCAAATCGCGCGGCCCATGGCTGACCACCAGATTATGGACGCCACCGGCGTTGCCGGTCGGGCTGCGACCGAGACGGCGCGCAGCGTAGGCGCTTAATAGATAAGTATTGAGACGGCCCTGCTCAATGATGGTCTTGGCGCTGGTCGCGACACCGTCGTCATCAAAGCTCGCGCTGCCCAGCGCACCGGGTTGATGGGGCTCTTCGCTGACCGTAACGAATTCGGGCAGGATGGTCTCGCCCAACGCGTCGAGCAGGAAGGACGCGCGACGATACTGCGCGGCGCCGCCGATGGCGCCGATCACATGGCCGAGCAGACCGCCGGCGATGTGCGACTCGAAGATCACTGGCAGGCGGGTGGTGGCTATCTTGCGCGCGCCGAGTTTGGCGAGGGTGCGGCGTGCCGCCGTGTGGCCGACCGCTTCGGCATCTTCGAGCTCGGCCGGTGAGCGCGCGCTGGTGTACCAGTAACCGCGCTGCATGCCGCCGCCGTCCGCGGCGATCATCACCGCGCTGAGACCATGGCGCGTGCCGCGATAGGCGGCGTGAAAGCCGTGGCTGTTGGCATAGGCGCGGCTGCCGCGATAGCGATTAACGCTGCAACCGTCCGATTGTTTGAGGCGCGCATCGACACTTAGCGCGGCACGCTCGCAGCGCAAGGCGAGCTCGATGGCCGCCTCAGCGTCCAGCGCCCAGGGGTGATCGAGATCGAGGTCGGGCAGACTCTTAGCCAGGAATTCCGGTGCGGCAAGGCCGGCGTATTGATCTGCTTCCGCGACCTCGGCGATGCGTAGCGCGGCGTTGACGGTTTCGGCCAGAGCGGCCGACGAGAAATCCGAAGTGGTGGCGGTGCCCTTGCGACCGGCGAGATAAATGGTCACGGCCAGGCTTTTGTCGCGCTCGTGTTCGACGGTTTCGCAGGCCCCGCCACGCACCGTGACCGACAGGCCTTCACCGGCGCTGACGCCGACCTCCACGGCCAACGCGCCGGCGCGCCGGGCGTGTTCGACGGTCCGCACGCTAAGTTCATCGAGAGTGGCGGGGCAGTTGTAGTCGATGGCGATAGGCTGATTCATGCTCGCTATGCTACGGGAATAGCGGTCGGTCCGGCCATCCGCGCGGCACGCACGCGGTCATGGGTCTGCCCGCTAGCCTTGGGTAAACTAGGCCGCGCCGAGACTGCGACCGACGCGGCCTCACCCATGAATGCGAACTTGATGACCGATTCCCCCATTCTCGCCAAAATGAATCAGCGCCAGCGCGACGCGGTGGCATCCCCGGCCAAGCAGGTGCTGGTGCTGGCCGGCGCCGGCAGCGGCAAGACCCGTGTGCTGGTGCATCGTATCGCCTGGTATCTCGAAACTGGCCAGGCCTCGCCGCTCGGCATCCTGGCGGTGACCTTCACCAACAAGGCTGCGGCGGAGATGCGCGGGCGCATCGACGCCCTCACCGGTCGCCCCATCGGCGGCATGTGGGTTGGCACTTTTCACAACATCGCCCACCGCGTGTTGCGTGCCCATGCTCGCGACGCTGGCCTGCCGGACAATTTCCAGATCATCGATTCCGACGATCAACTGCGGGTGGTGAAGCGTGTCATCCGTGGTCTCAATCTCGACGACAACGAATGGCCAGCCAAGGAAGCGCAGTGGTTCATCAACGCGCGCAAGGACGACGGCCAA
>JANMJF010000242.1:0-8238 GCA_031371245.1 Pseudomonadota bacterium
GTCCAGCCGATGGTGATAGCCACCGCCTTGGCCTGGATCAGGAGCTGAGCCATGACCGGGGTAGAACCGACTGACGCGGTTACCCAGTCAGTGACCAAGCCAGGACCACCGAGCGCTTGATTATTGAACACACCCGTCAGCAGTGCGCCGAGGATGCCGCCCAGACCGTGCACACCGAACACGTCGAGCGCGTCGTCCGCACCGATGAGTTTCTTCAGACCCGTCACACCCCAGAAGCAGACCACACCCGCCAGCAGGCCGATGATGATGGCGCCCATGAACCCGACGTTACCGCAGGCCGGCGTGATGGCAACCAGACCAGCCACGGCACCCGAGGCTGCGCCGAGCATGGAGGGATGCTTGCGCAGCGCCCATTCGACGAGCGTCCAGCTTACACACGCTGCTGCCGTGGCCGAGAAGGTATTTATGAAAGCCAGCGCTGCGAAGTTGCCTGCTTCCAGTGCCGAGCCAGCGTTGAAGCCGAACCAACCTACCCACAGCAGCGAGGCACCTATCATGGTCAACACCAGGTTGTGCGGAGGCATCGGTTCCTTACCGTAGCCGACGCGCTTGCCGATCATGATGGCGCCGATCAGGCCTGCGACACCGGCGTTGATGTGCACCACTGTGCCGCCGGCAAAGTCCAACGCGCCCATCTGCCAGATCAGACCCGCCTTGGCGTTCATGCCGTCGACAACATCGGCGGCGGTATAAGCATCGGGTCCCATCCAGAACCACACCATGTGCGCGATCGGCAGATAGCCAATAGTGAACCACAGCACCATGAAGATCAGCGCGGCCGAAAACTTCATGCGCTCGGCGAAGGCACCGACGATCAGACACACGGTGATCGCGGCGAAGGTGCCCTGGAAAGCGACGAACATGATTTCCGGAATCACGACGCCCTTACTGAAGGTCGCGGCATTGGCGAAGACACCGGTGGCAGGATCGAACACGCCATTCAGGAACAGACGCGACATGCCGCCGACGTAAGCATTGCCTTCGGTGAAGGCCAACGAGTAGCCGTATACACACCACAGCACGACCAGCAGCGAGAAGCCCACCATGACCTGCATCAGCACTGACAGGATGTTCTTCGATCGCACCAGGCCACCATAGAACAAGGCCAGGCCGGGCACGGCCATCATAATCACCAGCAAGGTCGCCACCAGCATCCAGGCGACGTCGCCCTTATTCGGTACCGGCGCAGGCGCTACGACCGCCGCTACTGCGTCTTCGGCACCGGCAATGAAAGGCAGAAACATGAATGCGAGCATGACCAATAGCGACACCAGAGTGCGGCCATGGCCGAGCTCACGCGTCCCGAGGAGCAAAGCAAGGTTGTTGTTACGGTTCATGACGATTCCACTTGTTTATACGATGAAGGAAAACCTGGGTTGGCCGATTACAGCGCGTCAGGACCGGACTCACCAGTGCGGATGCGGATGGCCTGGCCGAGATCGGTGACAAACACTTTGCCGTCGCCAATTTTGCCGGTGCGCGCGACCTTGCAGATCGCATCAATGGCGGCACTGACCTGAGCGTCGTCGAGAGCGATCTCGAGTTTGACCTTGGGCAGGAAGTCGACCTGGTATTCGGCGCCTCGATAGAGCTCGGTATGGCCGCGTTGGCGACCAAAGCCCTTGACCTCCGTAACGGTCAGACCCTGCACGCCAACATCGGCGAGGGCGAGGCGAACTTCATCGAGCTTGAATGGCTTGATGACTGCGGTGATGAGTTTCATGCACTGAACTCCTTTGGTGAGCGCTAGCGTTGTTCTCCGACCCAATAGCAGCATGTATGCCAAGCGCGATCTTAATTCAGGATCAAAGGCTTAAAGACTGATGACGGTTTACGCCTGAGGGCGGACGCACCGGTTTAGGGCGTCAGGTCGAATCGAGTGAGCAAAAATGACGCACCGGAATGAAGCGGGGCGCACCCTGCGGTGAACCTCGCCGCTGAGTACGTCGGCGCGCTGTGGTGCCACCCCGCGTGGGCTTAGGGCCTTGAGGACGCAGCTCGCAATCGCCGGATCGAAAGCTTAAGATGCGGCTGCACCCAATCCGACCCGCACTCACCCTTCGGCGATGCGCACCCTGCTGTTCCTCATCTGTTTCCTGATCTTCGGCAACACGCCGGCCGAGCAGCCGCTCGATGCGCTTGAGATTGCCTACCAGGCAGCGCGCAAAACTTATCGCGCCCACCATTACGAAGACGCCGTGCGCATGCTGGAAACACTATTGCAGTCCCACGCCGACTGCGCGCGCTGCGCGCACCTGCTCGGCAAGGCTTACGGGCGTCTCGCTCAGCGCGCAAACTGGTTATCGGCCATGGATCTGGCGCGCAAGACCTGTAGTGCCCTGGAACTGGCGGTGCGCCTGGGGCCGGACGATGAGGGCGCGATCGACGATTTGCTGAGCTATTACCGTGCTGCGCCGGAGTTTCTCGGTGGTGGGCAGGACAAAGCCCGTGTCCTGGAGCAGCGTTTGCGAGAACTACAGACCAAGCGCCCGGGCTGAACTCATTGCAACGTCGGTGCGACAACTTCGCATGGTTTAAAAAGCGCGATCATTAGCGCTTCGTGCCCGCGCTCAGATTCTGCACCACCATCACCTCAATCAAACGCGGCCCTGGCGTCGCCATGGCCTCGGCAAAGGCACGTTCGAATTCACCCACCGTCGTCACGCGACAGGCTTCGACCTGCATCCCACGCGCAATACTCACCCAATCGATGACCGGATTGCCAAGGTCGAGCATCGATAAGGTCTTGGCTGTCGGCTCGCCGGCCTTCAGGCGCGCGAGTTCGACATTCAAAATGGCATAGCTGCTGTTATTCAATAACACCACCGTGACATCGCAGCGTTCGCGCGACATGCTCCATAGCGACTGCACGGTATACATGGCGCTGCCATCGGCCTGGAAGGCCACCACTTTGCGACCCGGGCAGGCGATCGAGGCGCCGAAACTGACCGGCAGACCTTGTCCGATTGAACCGCCGGTAATCGCCAGCCAGTCATGGGCCGGCGCGCCCTGGGTGCGCAGGAAAAGTTCCAGTCCGCAGGTAATGCCTTCGTCGGAGACGATGGCGTTGTCCGGCAACAGCGCACTGATCACATCGGCGATCGCGGCCGGGCTCAGTTCGCCGTCGACCAGCGTCGGCACCACGCGTGCCTGGCGTGGACAGTCCGCTGGTGCTGCGGTGCGCGCAGCCAACTTGGCGAGCGCCGCCGGAATATCGTCGTGGACGCCGGCCAAGGTCAACATCACGCACCCGGGTGGTGCGAGCAGGCTGGCAACACCGGGGTAAGCAAAAAAGGCCACGGGCTGCTGCGCGCCGATCAGGATCAGCTGCTCGAAGTCCTTGAGGAATTCAATTGCCTGCTCGGCGAAATAGGGAATGCGCGCCAGCGGCACGCGACCGGCGCCACGCTGCATGCGGGCCGGGAAAGTCTCGCACAACAGCGTTGCGCCGCAGCCGGCGGCGATACGACCGACCACTTCCAGAGGTCCTTCGCGCAAGGCACCAGCGCCTAGCACGATGGCGGTGCGCCGACCATTGGCCAAGGCCGTGGCTATCTCTTCAATAGTGTCGTCGGCAACCGCTGCGAGGGGCTCGGGTTGCAGCCTGTCGTAGGATGTCTGGGCCGGTTCCCAGGCATGATTGGCCGGCACGATAAGCGTTGCGATGCGCCCCGCGCCACCGCGCGCAACCTGCACCGCCTCGGCACCAGCGAGCGCCAGATCCTCGGCCGAGGACGAACTGCGCACCCATTCCGATTGCAAACGCGCATGACCGGGCACATCGGAGGTCAGCGGCGCGTTGTACTGGTGATGCCAGACCGCGTGATCGCCAACGATGTTGACCACCGCAGAATGTGCCTTGCTGGCGTTGTGCAGATTGGCCATGCCGTTGGCATAACCCGGCGCGAGATGCAGCAGGGTGATAGCGGGCTTGCCGGTCATGCGTGCATAACCGTCGGCCGCGCCGGTCACCACGCCCTCGAACAGGCACAGGATCGGGCGCACGGCCTCACTCTTGCCGATGGCCGTGACGAGATGCATCTCGGACGTGCCGGGGTTAGCGAAGCAGACTTCGATGCCGGCGTCGACCAAAGTATCGAGCAGAGTATGGGCGCCGTTCATGGATGCTCCTCGTATGTTGTCGGCGACCGTCGAAGTGCAAACGATCGCGGGGTAACCCGCATGGTACGTTGCGCTGATCGCGCCGCGCAATTCATCATGGCGCGGTGAGGCCGATGCTGGCCCACTTTGGTTCGCTACGGGGCACGATCGCCCTTCGACCACTTAGTCGCCACGCGCGACGGGGAGCGCCATGAAACAACATCTGCAACTGTTGGCCGCCTACCACCGGTGGACCTTCGACGTTCTCTATGCAGCACTGCTGCCGCTCGACGATAGGCAATACCGCGCCGATCTCGGCCTGTTTTTTCGCAGTATTCACCGCACGCTCAACCACCTGCTGGTGGCTGACAAGGTATGGTTCGGGCGCGTGGCCGCCGCGCCCTTCACCGTCAGCGGCCTGGACGCGGAACTCGAAACCGAGCGCGCGAAACTCGAGCGCGCGCTCTATACCCACAGTGCGCGCTGGCAGGACTGGCTGCTCACGCGCAGTGACACCCAGCTCGCCGCGCCGCTGTGTTACACCAATATGTCGGGCACGCGTTTCGAACACGAAAGTGCAAGCTTGCTCTTGCACGTCTTCAATCACGCCACCCACCATCGTGGCCAGATCTCGGCAGCGATCACCGCCTGTGGACTGGCCGCACCGGAGATGGATTTGATCGGGTACCTGCGGCGCGTGCCGCTCGAACTTAAGTGAGCGCTGTCACTCGCTCGGGAGGCTCGCCATCAATACTTCGCACTGCGCACCGTAACGCTTTTCGACACCCGGGAAGTTCTTCCAGTCGGAAGCCATGAACTTCATCATTTGGCCGGACGAGCGCGCCATCAGGTCGTCGACCTGCTGACGCCCGACCAGTTTGATAGCTTCGTTGAAGGCACGCTCGCCGCTGCCGTAGACAGCTTCGTATTCCGTCACCGGTTTGACGTTGACGGCGTTGAAATAATACGCAGCGCAGGTCGCGAAATCGGCGGCCCTCGCCTGCCGGTCACCCGTATCGTCGGCGCGAGCGGCCGCCCATGGCGCGATGCAGATCAGAATGATCACGCCAAGTCGACGCAGGCTTGCGATATTCACGTTGCGTTCTTTTCAATCATCGAGTTTGAAGGCCAGCTTGCTGGCTGTGCCGCGTTCAAGGGCGGCAACGTGCTCGGCCAGATTGATCATCGAGACCAGTCCACGGCCAGCCGCCAGGCGCGCGCGCAATTCGGTCTCGCGCGCTTCGATGTCGCGAGCCTGGGGCACCAATGCGGCCAGCGTTGCGGCCGTAGCGACGATGATGCCATCGTCATCGCCCATCACGATGTCACCCGCATTGACCACCACGCCACCACATACAACCGGCTCCTGCAGACTGCCCAGATCACGCACGGTGCCTGACAGCGGACACAGACCTCGGGCATAGACCGGCAGCGCCAGGGTGCGCAGCATGTGCACGTCACGCACCGTGCCATCGACGATGATGCCGGCTAGGCCACGGCGCGCCGCTTCCATCGAGAACAATTCGCCGACCACCGCGCGGCGGCTGCCCTGGGTATCGATCACCAGCACCTCGCCAGGCTGGGATGCATCGAGTGCGCGGATGACCGCCAGAAAATCTTCGTGGCAACGCACCGTGCGCGCGACACCGAGCAGCTTTGCACCGCTGTTGATCGGGCGTAAGCCGGCATCCATTACGCGCATCGACTTGTCGGCATCGGCTAGCGACGCGCAGTCGAGTTCCAGCAGCGCTTGTTTGAGAGCAGCGTCCATCGGTATCAGGCTCCACGTAGCGTATCGAGTAGTTGCCGCGCGCCGTGCGCGAAGATCGCGATGTCGGCACCGCAGGATAATAGCGAGAAGCCTTCGTCCATGCGCGCCAGCAGAAAATCGGGTGTCGCACCGTGGATGCCGACCGGCATGCGCTGGGCGCGGCAAACATCGCGGATGTGATGAATGGCGTCCACCACTTCGCGATCGTGGACGCGCCCGATCTTGTTCATGCTTGCCGACAAGTCATAGGGACCGATGAATACCGCGTCGACACCCTCGACGGCGCAGATCTCCTCAATGTTCTCGACCGCGTCGACGTGCTCGGCCAGCACGATAATTGAGGTGCTGTCATTGGCGCGCGCAACGTATTCCTCGGCCTGCAAGCCATACATGCTGGCGCGCGACAGACCGAAGCCACGGCTGCCCATCGGCGCAAACTTGGCATAGCTCACAATCAGGCGCGCATAAGCGGCGGAATTGACCTGCGGCACGATAATGCCGGCGGCGCCGGCGTCCAGCGCACGCTTGATGGAAATCTCGTCACCGCGCGACAGCCTGACCACGCAGGGCGTGGTGCCCGCCGTCTGGATAATGCGTTGCACCGCCGGTGGTGCCAGCGGCGCGTGTTCGGTTTCGATGAACAGCCAGTCGTAGCCGAGGTGGCAGAGTGTCTCGACTACCTCCGGCGCCTCCAGCGTGACGATGGTGCCGAGCAAAGTTTCGCAGGCGCGCAAGCGTTGACGGAAATTAGCATTCATGGCTTAACCCTCCTCACGGACCGTCAATTCAGCGCAGGCCGACACGCGGCCACCAGCCGTCGTTCAGCCCTTGATCTTGAAGCTCTCCTGCCAGTGCAGGCCCTTGGAATCCTGCACTTCGGCACGGATCTCAGTGGCGCCACTGGCACGGAAGAAGAAACGGAAACTGGGATCTTCACTGACCGAGAAACCGGTCTCGGCGGTCATGAGCAAGGTCTCGCCGTCATATAGACGAATGGTCTTCACGTAATGCTCCGGGCGGATCAACTGGGTCTTCTGATCTTTCTGCATGCCCGTCACATTGGGATGACTGAGCAATAACTGGCCAATCATGAGCTCGCCATGCGCGTCATCGTGCACAGCGCGGAATTTCATGTCGCCAATATGCTGCATGGCTTTATCAAAATCGGCCGCTGCCGGCGCCGAACAACCGCCCTGGGCCTTGACGAAATTGGTCACCATGTGGTGCTCGCCAGTACTCAATACCGCCACCGCGCGAATATTAGTGTATTGGTCGACCCGCACCCGCAACCCTAGATCAGCACGCCCCGCAGCCGGTGTGAGATGGAAGACCGCGGCCAGCGGCTGCGGATTGTTCTCAACGAAGACATAGATGTCCTTGATGTAGCGCGCCTCGTTCTGGGCGATACCGGCGATCAGCGCGACCGGCGTGAACGCAGCGTCCTCGGCGCGGTAGGGCGTTCTCATGTCGATGATGGCGTGGCCCTCGATGAGCGGTGTCGCGCCGAAATATTTGGGCTTGAGCAAAGTCGCCCACACGTCGACGGGCGAGGTCGTCGCGGGCTCGGCAGCGCTGACCAGACCTGCGCTGCACAGGCTGATTAACAACGCCAAACAATGTTGTAGACGTGCCATGGGCCTATCCTCACAAGGGCGAGTATCGCGGGCGGCGAATTCACGCTGCTGATCAGCACGCCAGTGATGATAGCCCACGGCGCACGAGCGCCGACGCCCGTTCAAATAAAATGGCGATAGCCAGCGGCGGCCGGCGTGACATCGCGGCCCGTGCTGTCGCGACATTGCACACCGGCGCCGCGCACGACTTCGCCTATCACCGTTAACGGCACCTCGGCGCCCTGCGCCGCGCGCTGCGCGGCGGCGAGCTGGGCGGCGGGAATACACACGGCCAGTTCATAGTCGTCGCCGCCGGTCAGCGCATAGTCGCGGGCAGTGGCCAGCCCGACCCGTGCCAGCAAGGCCGCCGACAAGGGCAGTCGTTCGACGTCCAGTACGGCACGGCAGCCGCTCTGAGCCATGATGTGGCCGAGATCCGCCACCAAGCCGTCGGAAACATCAATGGCGGCACTGGCCAGGGTGCGCAATGCACGACCGAGTGCGAGCCGCGGCGTCGGCCATAGAAAACGTGCCAGCAAAGCATCGTCGTCCGCTGCTGCGGGCGCCACCAGGGCGAGATCGAGACCGGCCCGCGCATCGCCGAGGGTGCCGGACACCGCAATCACATCGCCACAGCGCGCACCCCGCCGCGTCAACACGCAGCCGTCGACGAAACCCAACAGTTGCAAAGTGAGAGTCAAGGGACCGCGCGTCGTGTCGCCGCCGATGAGA
>JANMJF010000245.1:0-5780 GCA_031371245.1 Pseudomonadota bacterium
ACGAGGCCATGGTCGGGAATCGGATGAGCGTGCATGGTCGACCCGGTATTTATGAAGCGCGCCATTGTAGGTGAGGGCACCGTCCCTCGCCCAACCTTGACAGGCTCCGGGTCAGCCACGATCATTCCCGGCCCCGAGCCCGGCGCCGCTTCCTGCAGCGCGCATCGGTATCTCCCGGCTATGTAGCTCAGTTGGTTAGAGCGCGGCACTCATAATGCTGAGGTCGGTGGTTCGAGTCCACCCATAGCCACCAATGTTTTCATCTAGTTACGTTCTCCCTCCAGCACGAGCACAGGCCGCTGGTGGGAGATTTGTGGGGATTTCGGCGAAAAACCTCCACGAATCAACACCAAACCATGGCCGTTGACCGTCCTCAAGCACACTCTTGAGCGCCGCAGAGTGCGCGCGCCTTGTCCTCTTGACCATGAGAATCTCCTTCTTGCCGGCACCAAGGCCGTGCTTTATGCGCGGAGATCCCACTTATACGCGTGTTCAGTTTTTCGGGGCCATCTCTCTCATGTTTTATCTCGCTGATCCGTTCCATTTAAGCTTCCCGCACACGCGATTGACGGCCTGCAAAAGCTCTTCAATCTCCGGCTCCGTGTAGTAGACCATCGTTGTGGGTGAGTCCCGTTACTGGGGGGCATGTCACGCACCAGTTGTCATTAAATTACCAGCGATTGACAGCTCTCGATATCGAGAAAGAGGCGCTGCTGCTCCTATGATCATCGCCCCAGGGTAAAGCCCGATGCGCCCGAATCGCCCGACCGAGGAGAGGATCCCAATGAACAAACCCGTATCCCTAGTCCAAGATGGCAAGCTGACCATCCCGAGCGCCGAAGTGCTCGGTTTCGATCCGCAAGAAGTGCGTCGCAAGTATGACTTCGAGCGCGACCGGCGTCTGCGCCCGGATGGTGCGGCGCAGTACCAGGATATTGACGGCGACTTCGAACACTACAAGGAAGATCCGCATATCACCGAGCGCATCGAGCGCGCGCCGGTGCAGGAGACCATCGAGGTTGCGATCCTCGGCGCCGGC
Organism: Pseudomonadota bacterium; assembly: GCA_031371245.1. GTDB lineage: Bacteria > Pseudomonadota > Gammaproteobacteria > JADJYF01. The sequence goes on from JANMJF010000245.1 coordinate 1,040, forward strand.
TTCGGCGGCATGTGCATGGCCGCACGGCTGCATGAGGCCGGCATCCACGATTTCCGCATCATCGAGCGCGCCGGCGACTTCGGCGGCACGTGGTACTGGAACCGCTACCCGGGCGCGCAGTGCGACGTCGAATCCTACATCTACCTGCCGCTGCTGGAAGAAACGGGTTACATGCCGAAGGAGAAGTACTCCTTCCAGCCGGAGATCTACCAGCATGCGCAGCGCATTGGTCACCACTACGATCTTTACTCACGCGCCTATTTCCAGACCCAGGTACGCGAGCAGCGCTGGGACGAGGCCGATGCTCGCTGGATCGTGACCACTGATCGCGGCGACGTGTTCCGCGCCCGTCACGTCGTCATCTCGAGCGGCTCACTCAATCGACCCAAGCTCCCCGGCCTGCGTGGGCTGAGCAACTTCAAGGGGCACACCTTCCACACCAGCCGCTGGGACTACGACTACACCGGCGGCTCATCGATCGGTGGCCTCGACAAACTGCGCGACAAACGCGTAGGCATCATCGGCACCGGCGCCACGGGCATCCAATGCATACCGCACCTCGGCGAGGCCGCAGCTCAGCTGTATGTTTTCCAGCGCACACCGTCGTCGGTCGATCTGCGCCGCAACAGCCCGACTGATCCCGCATGGTTCGAGACGCAGAAGCCCGGCTGGCAGCGTGATCGCAACGATAATTTTACCCGCCTGCTGGTCGGCCTCCCGGTCGATGAGGATTTGGTCAACGACGGCTGGACGGAGATCTTCAAGTCGCTCGGCCAACTGATGGACAACTCCGGTGCGGTCGATCTGACCGATGCAGAACTCAAGCAACTCGGCGAGATCGTGGATTTCCAGCACGACAACCGCATTCGCATGCGTGTCGCTGAGACCGTCAAGGATGCGACGATCGCGGACGCCCTCAAGCATTGGTATCGGCCGTGGTGCAAGCGGCCGACCTTCAATGATGAATACCTGCCGACGTTCAACCGCTCGAACGTCACCCTGGTCGATACCGGCGGTGTGGGCGTCGAGCGCGTGACCGAGAAGGGCGTAGTGGTCAACGGCGTCGAATACGAGCTCGACTGCCTCATTTTCGCTACCGGCTTCGAGGTCAGCCGCGCCACCTACACACATCAGGCTGAGCTCGAAATATTCGGCCGCGACGGCGTCAAGCTCGGTGATTACTGGGCGAATGGCATGCGCACCTACCATGGTCTCATGAGCCATGGCTTCCCGAACTGCTACCACATGGGCTTCACGCAGACCGGCTATACACCCAACTTCACCTACATGCTCGACAATCAGTCGCGGCATATCGCTGCGGTGTTTGCCGATATGCAGGCGCGTGGCCTGAAGTCGCTAGACCCGACCTTGCAAGCCGAGGAGGACTATCTGGCGCTGGTGACCGCGCCGAACGCGATGACTGATTACCTCGCGGCCTGCACGCCGGGCTATTACAACGCCGAAGGTAACGCCAAGGCCAACAACGACGGCTTTCTGCAGGGCCATTACCCGGAAGGTGGCCTGCGCTTCTACGAGATGCTGGCCGAGTGGCGCGCCAAGGGCGACTACGCCGGCCTCATCGCGCGTTGAGTTTCGCGGCGGCGGGCCGCGCCGCCGCGCCCTTAAGCTCTAAATGCATCGGCGCCCGACAGGCGCCGATGTTGCGCAGTCAAAACCAAATATTTCAAGCACGCTTGCTGCTATTGCTCTACCCATAAGGGGAGCGATCGGTGTCGTGCGTTTGCTACTGTCAGCAACAAGCTCGACGTGTCGTGAAGCTCGACCGTTGCGCCGAATGAAATCTGGAACGAATCCCAGGCCAAAGGTCGAGACAAAATATTTCTATTACCGTTGGCAGCGCGCAGCTTGTCTTGCACCCCCGGCGGCCAGTAACAGACCACTGACTGTCGCCACTCCCGATACTTCGCTTCACTCGTGTCGTGAGCTTGCGACAAGGCACAAGCCCGCCACCGAGCAAAATATCCGCGACGATTTATCGCGCCTGTGAGCGCTCGGGAACAGCCTTAATGAGGAGCGGCTGGCCTTCGTCTCTTAGACCGGCGGGTGACGACTGAGCGTCCGATTGTCGCTGCGCGGTGACGGATCCGGTGCCTAAGCGGGCGTGACCGCTCAAGCCCGTGATGCGAGAAACCTCGCCTAGTGTGTGAAACACCGCACACCACAGCGCCGCTGAGAGAGCCACCGGTGTGGGCCAAGACTCGAAATTCACTCTGGGTGCTGCCGCCCCCCGGGGGTCAGCTAGTCCTCACGTATTCTTCATTACCCCCGAGAACCTCACCGTCGCCGCCACGCGCTCGTTCGTGGTCTTCGGCTAGGAAATTTATTAAATCTAATCGCTTAGAGAGTTATTTTTGGATGTAAAGAGAGAGATCAGTTGGGCTCCGTCTCGAACACAGCGGGGCAGGACGGGCGGCTGCCATACCCAGGACGATGGATGGCCTGGGCGACATTTGTCATCCACGTCGCAAATCAAGGGTCGGCATCTAGACAAACGCGCGCGGTAGCGGCCGGTTTGTCGAAGAACTTTACATAGCCCTTAAACACCGCTTTGCAGTCTTGCGGTGAAACCCCCCAAATTATTGATTTTGAAATACATAAAATTTCATGGCATCTATTTTGCTAAAGCCGATTCAGAAGCGAGTTCGCCCCACTCTTTTGTAAAGAATGCTGATAGGGCGGCAAGACCTGCTTCGGGAGTAAGCGTTGCTTTTGAACCGCTCGGGAACCCCGCGCTGGGTTGAAGTCGCGCTTTGTGCAAAGACAGACGTATTTTGAAAAGGTGTCGATCAGATGAAATCATTCACGAAATCCTTCAGCGCGGTCGCGTTCGCGTTCGTCGCCAGCAGTGGCGCAGCGTTCGCCGGCCCAATCATGAACGTACCGGAGCCGAGCTCCATGGCGCTCGTCGGCCTCGCCGTCACAGGCGTGCTCGCTATTGCTCGGAAGGCCAAGAAGTAATTGGCCTGTGGCTACCCAGACAGAGTTATTGCTGCCTGGGTTCGCCACTATTTTGGATGGTCTCGCTTGCACGGCCATCCAGCCCTATTTTCAGTTTGAGCGATGACCCTTGCAGAGCGCGGTGGAGGGCATTCGAGGCGCGGCCGAACGGCACACACGTGGCTAGCCGCAACGCTGGAGCGAGCATGCTTGGTAGTGCTCCTCAACAAATCCACCGCCTGAGCGACCAGCATGTATGGTCGGTTTTCGAGGCATCTGTGCGGACACGGTGAGATCGTCTGAGCCAAAAAACTATTCCCAGACGCTCCGCTTTGGTGTTACGCACTATCGCTATAACTACGCACAAGAACAGGAATTAAAAACATGACGACGTTAATTATCAGCGTTACCTCTTCCGCGACAAATGCAGGCGGTGGGACTTTCGGTCAGCAACCCGATCAGCTCGCGCCGAGCTTCTACGATATGCATGTCACGGGCAGCACTAACGCCCTGATACCGAACGGCGTCTACGATGCTTATTGCATCGATCCCACCTTGGGCATCAATCTCGATCCGAGAATTTTCAATGCTGACTCTTATGAATCGAGCGGCCCGGCCTCTTTCCAGCAAATCAGACCTACTGATGCCAATTTCGGTGCGTTAACGCAGCTTCAGGTCGACAAACTCAATTGGCTGTTGTCGCAGAATTTCACTGCCGATTCGAAATTCGCCGGCAAGTACAACTACGGCGAAGTGCAAACGGCTATATGGCGGATCCTGGGCTTCTCGCAAGCCACCATCGATTCTGAGGGCTTCGGTCGGTACTTAAGCGACAATAATCGTAATCTCGTAGTTACCGGCGATATCGATTTCTTGTTGTCTGCGGCGCAAGCGGCAGTGACCACCGGTCATTACGTCTCGCCGCCGCCGGGTACGAATTTTTCGATGCTGATCGATCCGTCTCCGAGAACTGGCCTTGAGACGTCTCCCGGTCTGCAGCCGCTCATCGTGCAGTTGAAGAATGCCAAGCTGGGCGACTTTGTCTGGTTGGATAACAATGTAAACGGTATCCAGGATAACGGTGAGGCAGGTGTCGACAACCTGGTCGTCGAGCTGTGGAAAGACGGTGTAAAGATTGCGAGCACTACGACGGGCGACGATTTCAGTACCCTTGCCGTAGAGCACGGCTTCTACCAGTTTGCAGGATTGGGGGCCGGCGACTACCAAGTGAAATTCGTAGCGCCGAGCTACCAGTTCACCGTGCAAGATGCCAATGGCAATCTGCAAGATGCACAGGACAGTGACGCGAATCCTGGCGATGGTTTCAGTCAAGTCGTTCATCTGGCCGCGGGTGGCAACAACCAAACGGTCGATGCAGGCGTTTACAAGACGGCGAGCCTGGGCGATCGGGTGTGGGTCGATACCAACGCCAATGGCGTGCAGGACAACGGTGAGCTCGGCAAGTCTGGTGTGACGGTCGAGCTCTACACCTGCGTCAATAATGTTGCAGGTGTGCTGATCACCAGCCAGCTCACCGATGGTAATGGCAACTACAGTTTCACCGGCCTCGTGCCTGGTGACTACATCGTCAAGTTCATCGCAGCGGATGGCTCGGTGCTGAGCACGGCCAATGTCGGCAATGACGCACTGGACTCCGATGCGGGGGTGAGTGGCTTCACCGGTTGTTACACCTTGGCCTCGGGCGAGAACAACACGACGGTGGATGCGGGTTACTACAAGACGGCGAGCCTGGGCGATCGGGTGTGGGTAGACACCAACGCCA
>JANMJF010000296.1:0-2190 GCA_031371245.1 Pseudomonadota bacterium
CGACTCTTGATGCCGACCCAATCACCCTCGATGACACCCCGGCTCTCAGCATCGTGCGGATGGATCTCAAGGCGGTCCTCGTGATGCCAGACGGTATTGCTGGTGCGGCGCGTCTGCGCACCGACGTTGTACTGCGAGAGGATGCGACCGGTGGTCAGGAGCAGCGGATATTTGTCGTTGCTGCGCTCGTGGCTGGGCACATAGGGCGTCAGCATGAAACGACCCAGTCCGCGCGTGAAGGTCTCGGCATGCAGGGTCGGCGTGCCATCGGGCGTCTGTTCGTTACAGGGCCACTGAATACTGCCGAGTTCGTCGATGCGCGCAAAGCTGACGCCGGCAAAGGTCGGTGTGAGGCGCGCAATCTCATCCATGATCTGGGACGGATGGTCGTAGTGCATGGCGTAGCCGAGAGCCGCCGACAACATCAACGTCGCTTGCCAGTCAGCCTTGCCACCCAGCGGCGGCATCACGCGCCGCACCCGTGAGATGCGACGCTCGGCATTGGTGAAAGTGCCATCCTTTTCGAGGAAAGACGAACCCGGCAGGAAAACATGGGCAAACTTGGCCGTTTCGTTCAGAAACAAGTCCTGCACGATGATGCATTCCATGGCCTCAAGGGCCGCGATCACATGCTGGGTATCGGGATCAGACTGGGCGATGTCTTCGCCCTGTATATAGAGACCACGGAAGCTGCCGTCCAGCGCCGCCTCGAACATATTCGGAATGCGCAGGCCCGGTTCGGCATCGAGATGCACGCCCCACGCCGCTTCAAACAACATGCGCGTGGGCGCATCGGAGACGTGGCGATAACCTGGGAATTCGTGCGGGAACGAACCCATATCGCAGGAGCCCTGCACATTGTTCTGCCCACGCAAGGGATTCACGCCCACGCCTTCGCGGCCCAGATTACCGGTCGCCAGCGCAAGATTGGCGATGCCCATCACCATGGTCGAGCCCTGGCTGTGCTCGGTCACGCCGAGTCCGTAATAAATCGCGGCATTGCCGCCACGCGCATACAGTCGCGCCACCGCACGCACTTCGGCCGCCGGCACGCCGGTGATCGTTTCGGTCTGTTCCGGCCCCTGCGCGGGCGCGCCGATAAAGTTTTTCCATTTCTCGAAGGCCAGCGCTTCGCAACGTGCGGCAACAAAATCATGATCGATCAGATTCTCATCAACGATCACATGGGCAATGGCATTGATCAACGCGACATTGGTGCCGGGCTTGAGCTTCAGATGATGAGCAGCCTCGACATGCGGCATACGCACTAGATCGATGGTACGCGGATCGACCACGACCAACTTCGCACCGGCGCGCAGGCGCTGGATCATGCGCGAGGCGAACACCGGATGCCAATCGGTCGGGTTGGCACCGATCACCATGATCACATCGGCCTGATCGACCGAATCGAAGGCCTGGGTGCCGGCCGATTCGCCCAAGGTCTGCCTCAAACCGTAGCCGGTCGGTGAATGACAAACGCGCGCACAAGTGTCGACGTTATTGTTGCCAAATGCGGCGCGCACCAGCTTCTGCACCAGATAAGTTTCTTCGTTGGTGCAACGCGACGAGGTGATGCCACCGACCGCGTCTCTGCCGTACTTGGTCTGGATGCGTTTGATCTCGCTCGCGGCATGGGCGATGGCCTCTTGCCACGATACCTCGCGCCACGGCTCATGAATGGACGCACGGATCATCGGCGAAGTGATGCGGTCGGGATGGGTTGCATAGCCGAAGGCGAAGCGGCCCTTCACACAGGCATGACCGTAATTGGCCTGGCCATCCTGGTTGGGCACCATGCGGATCACTTCGGCGCCCTTCATCTCGGCACGGAAGGAACAGCCCACCCCGCAATAAGCACAGGTGGTGACCACGCTATGCTCGGGCTGACCGCGCTCGATGATAGATTTTTCGCTGAGGGTCGCGGTCGGACAGGCCTGCACACAGGCGCCACAGGACACACACTCGGAATCCATGAAATCCTGATCACGGCCAGCACTGACACGGGAATCAAAGCCACGCCCGGCGATAGTCAATGCGAAGGTCCCCTGTACTTCGTCGCAGGCCCGCACACAACGCGAACAGACGATGCACTTGCTCGGATCAAAAGTGAAATACGGATTGCTCTCGTCTTTGGGCTGGCTGCAATGGTTCTCGCCGGCATAGCCATAGCGCACCTCGCGCAGGCCCACC
>JANMJF010000311.1:0-3589 GCA_031371245.1 Pseudomonadota bacterium
CGTTGGTTGAGTTCCTCAAGCAGCTTCAGCGCTTCCTGCCACTGGCCGGGCAGATGGTGGACCTGCAGAATCGCGTTGTAATACACCGGACGGCCGCTCAAATCCGCCCAGCGTTCGAGCAAGGCCGCTTCGTCCGGGCCAAGGTGTAAGGATGGCGGGGTCACTTCGATGGAGCCGACGTTGAATTCGCGGGCGACGGCGATCAGCGCTTCGGTCTCCTCAGCTGCCGCGATCAGGCTCGGTAGCATGGAGCCGTCGTAGTCACGATCGATCAAATTCAGATCGGTCGACAGCCCGAGTGCGCCGGCACGATAACCGTCACGCACCAGCTCCTTCATCTGCTCCAGCTCGTCGGCCGTGACATGTTTGCGGGTGGTGTCCTCAGTACCCAGCACCCAGGCGCGGATCGGTGACTGCGGAATATAGGTCGCGACGTTGACGCCGAGGCCGCCGCGCTCGAGGGATTCGAGATAATCGCGCTGGCTGACCCAATCCCAGCGCATGCCTTGTTTCATCGATTCATAGGGAATGGCCTCGACGCGCGTCATGCGCTGCATGGCACGTTCGCGATCTTCGGGCTTGCACGGCGCGAAACCGAAACCACAGGCGCTGACCACGATACTGGTGATGCCATGCCAGCACGACTGCGAAGCGTAAGGGTCCCAGTTCAGTTGTGCATCGTAGTGGGTATGCACGTCGATGAAGCCCGGCGCGACGACCAGGCCCTGGGCGTCGATTTCCCGTGTCCCGCTACCGCTTACGCTGCCGATTTCGGCGATGCGGCCGTCCTTGATGGCGATGTCGCCGTTGAAGGCCGGCATACGCGTGCCGTCGACGATGCGACCGCCGCGTATGACTAGATCGAATTTATGGTTAGAAGCGGACATGACGGACTCCCCTGCCGATGTGTTTGATGGTCGAGCACTGGCAACGCTACGCAGCAGCTGACCGTTAGCTTGCTAATCTGCGCGCCATCGGTGGCAGCGTCAACGAAGCGATGGGCGTTACGGCAGCCTGCCCTCTAAAGCGTAGGGCCTACGCTATCTATCGAGAGGGGAACGCGCGCATGACACCGCTGCGCCACGGCGGCTTTGAATACCGTCGCTGGCCAGATTGTTACTATGATGCGGGACACGCGCAGACCCAGACGATATGAACGCAGTAGAAATCGAAGCCGCCATATCGGAACTGGCCCTTCAGCCCTTTGCTGGGGCGGAGTTTCCGTTCGCGTTCCTGGCTGCTTTCGGCAACAAGGACACGGCGCTCAAGCGCCTGCGCGCAGGCAACAACAATGCTTCGGATGTGCCCGGCGGTGTGCTCCAGCGCAGCAACATCCACATCGCCGTCTGCGCGGCCGGTGCTGTTGGCGACACCCTCAAGGCGCTGCGCGCGAGCCCGACCACCGTCAAAGCCAAGGCCAAGTTCATCCTCGCCACAGAGGTGTTGAACCCGCTATTTCTGGATGAGCTGCGCGCGCAACTTGAAGCTGCTTCCGATAACAAGACGAAGCTGTTGAACCTGCGCAAGCGCATGGCGCGCATCCGGGTGTTTGATCCAGCCTGCGGCTCCGTCAACTTTCTGGTCATCACCTACAAGCAGATGCGCGAGATCGAAGCGGGGATCAACCGCCACCGGCGATGAGCCGCATTTAGGCAGTGAAATTCCGCTGACGAATTTTCGTGGGATCGAGTTGCGCGACTTTCCGGCGGGGATCGCGCGCCTGGCGCTGATCATTGCCGAGTTCCAGTGCGATGTGATGTATCGCGGACAGCAGGATGCGCTAGCGGAGTTTCTGCCGCTGGATGCACAGAACTGGATTGTTTGCGGCAATGCCTTGCGGTTGGATTGGTTGAGCATCTGCCCGCCGACGGGGACGGGCGTGAAGATGGTGGCGGATGATTTGTTTGGCTCGCCGCTGGATCAGGCTGAAATCGACTTTGTGAACGCAGGTGGGGAGACGTATATCTGTGGCAACCCGCCATACGTTGGTCGACGAAATCAGACCAAGCAGCAGAAGGACGAAATCAAGCTCGTACTTGGGCGACAGGTCAGATCGAGTGCATCGCTGGATTACGCTTTTTGCTGGATCGAAAAGGCGTCGGAGTATGTGCTTGAGACTCGGAGTGAGTTTGCGTTCGTAACCACGAACTCGGTATCGCAGGGAACTCAGATTCCGATCTACTGGCCTCATCTTTTTTCGAAGGGGCTGGAGATAAATTTCGCTCACCGTTCGTTTCGATGGAGCAACAACGCTTCGGACAACGCGGGCGTCACCTGCGTCATTCTGGGTATTGGTCAGCCGCGAACACCAAAAGTTATCTTCGACGGCACGCAGCGTCAGGAAGCAACTGCAATCAACGCCTACCTGCTCGGCTCCGAAGCGCAAGTCGTAGAGACGAGCAGCACCCCCATCTCACCACTGGCGAAGATGAGGTACGGAAACCTTCCCGGCGATGGCAACTACCTCACGTTGAACATGTTCGAGCGGGATAGAGTTTGTAATGAGAATCCGCTGTTTAGTCGCATCGTCATCCCGCTTTTCGGCGCTCAGGAATTGATCCGTGGCTTGCAGCGCTATTGCCTCTGGATCGACGACGACGATCTTCAGTTCGCATTGAGCAGCGACTTTGTGCGTCAGCGAATCGACGGCGTGAGGCGGACCCGAGAGAGCAGCCCAGACCCAAGCTACAACGCGCTGGTTGACCGTCCGCACCAATTCCGCGACCGGAACATTGCTACGAACCTGACAATCCTCGCGCCAACGGTCAGCTCAGAAACGCGGCAGTACACGACGATGACGGCGGCGGCCCAGCGCCCCTCACCCCAACTCTCTCGCCACAAGCGCGGCGTGCGAGTTGAACCACACCCAGGGAAGCTGACATGAGCACAAGCTTTGCGCAGAGCCACCGCTTTGCTTGACGCGTTCGTTGCGACAAATATACTCGGGCATATACGTGCTCAAATCCTTGTCAGGAGCTGCCGCCATGTCACAAATCACGCTGTATCTGGACGATGCCACGCAGGCCTTGGTCGAGCAGGCCGCGCAGGCCAATGGTCTATCGAAAAGCCGGTGGGTGGCGGAACTGATCCGCAAGCACGCGGCTCATGAATGGCCTAAGGAGTGTCTGGATCTGGCCGGAAAGTTCGAGGATTTCCCCTTGCTCGATGCCGATGGCGCGAGCGATATGCCTGCCGACGCACCGCGCCTCGGGTTCTGAGGACAGGCCTTGCTAGTCCTCGACAGCAACATCATCAGCTACTACCTGCGCGGGGACCCGCTGGTGGTATCGCGCTTGCAAGCCCTGTCGCCCCACGACCTCGGCGTGCCGGCTATCGTCGAATACGAATTACGCTACGGTCTTTTGCGCTTGCCGCCTGAGGCCGCAACGCCGCGCTTGGCAGCCTTGGCCGCTGTGCTGCGCCCCATGCAGTTATTGCCGTTTGACAGCGCATGTGCTGCGCAGGCTGCCCGACTGCGCGTCGATCTGGAGGCAGCAGGCACCCCCATAGGCCCGCACGATACGCTGATCGCTGCCATGGCCTTGCGTCATCAGGCGACCTTGATCACGCGCAATATCCGCGAATTCTC
>JANMJF010000312.1:0-1671 GCA_031371245.1 Pseudomonadota bacterium
CCGATGCGCCCGGGCCAGTCCTGAATCGAGGTCTCAAGCCCCGCTTTGATCACTTCGAACATCATCAATCTCCGTCAGAACCGCGCCGTCAGATCAAGGCGCTTCACCCAGTTCTTATAGTTACGCACCGAGAAGCGTTGGTACTCGACGATGTTGTACTTATAGCTGCCCTCGGTGACCTTGCGCTCGACCTCGAGGTACTCCTCCATCGCGCACGGCACGAACTTCAGGCGATCACCGGGTTTGAAGATGCACAAGTCCCCTTCGAACTCGGCAAAGCGCCGCTCACGATCCCAGATCGGCACCGGCGTGCGTCCGAACAGCTGATAGCCGCCCGGACTCGCGACCGGATAGATGGCGGTCGACATGCCGCCCATGGACAAGGTGCCCTGCGGTGTCCAGGTGCGCGGTGGGTTGTACTTCGGTGCGCTTAGACGACAACGCGGATCGAGCGGCATGAGAAATGCCAGCCCCGGCCAGAAGCCGAGACTCGCCGCCCAGTATTCGGTGCCCGAATGGACGCGCACAAACTGCTGGACGTCGGCGAGGCCGTTGATGCGCGCGACGAATTCCGGATCGTGTTCCTTGCTGGGATTGATCTTGGCGCGGTAGTCGTCGATGCACGCCTTGCTCCAGGGGTCGAGATACAGCGTCGGGAAATAGAACAGCCGGCTGTCCATCTCGATGTCGTCGCTACTACCCAGCGCGCCTATCAACTGTTTGACTTCGCGCTTGAGGTCGTCGTAGCCGATTACCTCGGGCTCATAGTGGATGAGCGTGGTCGCGAAACAGGGCGCGGTCTCGACCACCCCTTCGATGGTGCCATCGGCGAGGGCTGCGGCCAGGCCCTGACCCATAAAATTGAGATCGAGATTCATCTCATCACCGAACTCGATCAGCATGTAGCGATCACCGCCCGGGCTGAACTTCGGTTGTGCGTAAATCATGTCTAACACCCTCGTGTCATGCGCGTCCGACACCCGCCCCGCTCACGAGAGGCTGGCGACGCAGATATCCATGGATAGGGCATTCTTGCTTGCTCACATATGACAAGTCCAGGCACCCGCTAGCGCCTGCCGCGCGGCCGGCACGGCTGGACTTCAGCGGCGGTTGGCGCTGCTATACTGCGGCCTCGATCAACCTCGCGTGCTCGCCCAAGCACGCGCTTCGAGCTACCGATCTTATGCGACCACAATTCGAACAACGGCTAGAGCGCATGCTCGCGTCCGGCGCCGCCAAGTTGCTCGGCGGTGGCAGGAAAGGACTGGAAAAAGAAAGCCTCAGGATCTCGGCAAACGGCGCCATCGCGCTCACGCCCCATCCCCATGCGTGGGGAGCGGCGCTCACTCACCCCTGCATCACTACCGACTACTCCGAAGCCCTGGCCGAGTTCATCACACCAGCTTTCACCGACTGTCGCGACACGGTGCGCTTTCTAGACGACGTGCATCGCTTCGCCTATCAGCATCTAGCAAACGACGAAGTGCTGTGGGCGGCGAGCATGCCCTGTGCCGTGGCCGATGACAGCGCCATACCGCTCGCCGACTATGGCAGCTCGAATATCGGTCGTCTCAAACATACCTATCGGGTCGGGCTCGACTACCGCTACGGGCGGCGCATGCAGGCGATTGCCGGTGTGCATTTCAATTACTCATTGCCTGGCGAATTCTG
>JANMJF010000343.1:0-5637 GCA_031371245.1 Pseudomonadota bacterium
GTTCATTTAGGCCTTGATGATTCACCGGTATCCAGCGCAAGGCACTATGTCAGCGGGTAAATACTGTGAACATATACATGGGAAATCTTGCTTATAGCGTCACCGATGACGATCTCCGCGAATTATTCGGCGAGTTCGGCGAGGTGCGCAGTGCCAGCGTGATCTCGGACAAGGTCACCGGGCAGTCCAAGGGTTTCGGCTTCGTCGAAATGCAGGACAACAGCGCGGCCGACATGGCGATCAAGGAATTGAATGGTCGGCAGGTCAAGGGCCGTGCCTTGAAGGTCAATGAGGCCAAGCCGCGCGAAGATCGGCCACCGCAGCGCCGTCCGCGTTACTAAGCGCCGCGCGGCGTTGCGCCGCCGCCGGTCGCCGACAAGCAGGGGAGATCACCGCCGGTCGTGATCGGCGGTGACGTCGCGCGCCAGCGCCTCACCCAGGCGCACCGGCAATCCACTGCGGAGGTTGTCTTGCCACGCCAGCCAGCCCCGACTGGCGGTGACGATCACCGTCGAACCCATATTAAAACGAGCGAATTCCGCGCCGCGCGTCAGGCTCGGGCCGTCTTGCGCGAGGCTGACGCGCGGCGGCAGATTGGGGTGCGGACGGTTGCGTGCCGGCTTGTCGATGGGCAGCACCAGTTCGATGCTGCCGACGTTGAGCGCGCCGACCATGATCATGGCAAGTTTGTGCGGGCCGACTTCGAACAGCGTAATCATGCGTTCATTACGACAGAACAGACGCGCTACGCCCTGCGCGGTCACGGCATTGACTGAGAACAATTCGCCCGGCACATGACGTAGGAAGCGCGTGGTTGCGCTGCATGGCATATGCACGCGGTGATAGTTGTAAGGCGCCAGGTAGATCGTGGCAAACACACCACCATCGAACATCGCCGCCAGTGCGGTATCGCCATCGAAGAGATCGAGCAGGGAATACTCAATGCCCTTGGCCTGCACCAGGCGATCCGGGGCGAGGCTGCCGAACTCGCTCAGCGTGCCATCGGCAGGGCATACAAAGCTGGTCGTGTCGTCCGGCATCGGACGCGCATCGGCGCGTAGTGCGCGGGTAAAAAAGGCATTGAAGCTCGCGTAGGCGGCCGGCTTAGGCTCGGCCGCATCGCGCATATCGACGCCATAAAATCGTACAAAGGCCTGGATCGCGAGCCGCGTTGCGATACCGCCTTCGATGCGCGTCAAGCAGCCGAGCAGACTCGACAGCCGATGTTTGGGCAGCAGCCATTGCAGCGCCACGAACAGGCGGGCGGCGTAGTTCACGGCGCGCGGCTCAGGGTGGCGTGTCGCGCAGCACGGGCAGGGCCACACGCAATGGCTTGCCCTGCGCGCAACGCACTTCGAGGGTGAGTGAAATGCCTTCCTGCAAGAGCTGTTGCGCGCCGAACAACATGACATGGGCGCCGCCTGGCACGGCGCTGAAGCGGGCGCCAGGCGCCAGCATGATGTCGCCCTGCGCGCGCATCTCAGCGCGGCCGTCCACCACGCGCGTGGTGTGCAGCATGGCGCTTTTGAAATCGGGGCTGCTGACACTCTTGATGATTAACGCTTGCTGCCCGTTGTTACGCGCTTCGAAGTAGGCGGCTGCGACCTCACTCGCGGGCGGCGGCTGGCGCAGCCAGACATGGTCGAGTTCCAGCCCGTCACAGGCCATGGTGTTGCGACTGAGCAGGGCACACAGCAACGCCAAGGTCGAACGCATCATGATTTCCCGTCGATGAATTTGCTGACCGCGTTGAAGCGCGCGATCATCGAGGCTGCGGTGTGGGGTGGTGTCAGCACGCTCACCAGGCGACCCGCAGGGTCGATGAAGAATACGCCGGCAGAATGGTCGACGGTGTAGTTTGGTCCACCCTGGGCGACCTTCATGAACAGTACGCCGAGCGCCCGCGTCAGTGGTTTGAGATCAGCTTCGCTCGCTGTCACGCCGATAAAATCCCGATGAAAGTAGTGCACGTATTCCGCCAACTGCGCGGGTGTGTCGCGCTGTGGGTCAACCGACACAAAGATCACCTGCCCGCGGCTCGCATAGGATGGGCTTTTCTTCAGCGCCGTGTGGACCTGGGCGAGTATGCCGAGCGTGGTCGGGCACACGTCCGGGCAATGGGTGAAGCCGAAGAACAGCAACGACCACTTGCCGCGCAGATCGGCGAGATGGAAGGCCGTGCCGTCGTCGCGCACGAGGTTCAGTGCTGGCACCGCCGGTGGATCGGGCCATAGCAGACCGTCGATGTGCGGATTGTCGTCGCGCGAGTTGTGCCAATAAGAAAGCCCGATACCGGCGGTAAAAGCCAAGGCCGTGATCAAGCTCATCACCAGCCAGGGAATTTTGGGCATCGAGGTCTGCATGCGGGGATTATAGCGATCACCACTCGCGCGGTCGCCGTGTGTGCGTTTGTGCCTTCCTTGCAAATGCGGGCGGCAATCGACACCATGTGCGGCGGCTTCCACGCCTACCAGACGATGCGGCGACCATGAGCGACGTGCCCAAAAAGCTCGGCAAATACGACATTCTCGGCGAGGTCGGGCGCGGCAGCATGGGCATCGTCTATCGTGCCTTCGACCCGTATATCAACCGCGAAGTGGCGGTCAAGGTCGCGATGGCCGAAGCGCTCAAGGACAAGGACACTGGCGAGCGCTTTCGCAAGATGTTCTTCAACGAGGCGCATACCGCCGGCATGCTGCGCCATCCCAACATCCTCGATATTTTCGATGCCGGGGTAGATGGCGATTCCTGCTACATCGTCATGGAACTGGTGTCGAACGGTGGCACGCTACGCCCCTATTGCCGCTCGGAAAAGCTGCTGCCGCTGAACCAGGCCGCCGAGATCATCTTTAAGTGCGCTAAAGCGCTCGATTACGCCCATCGTCAAGGCGTGATCCATCGCGACATCAAGCCGTCGAATATCCTCGTCACGGCGACGATGGATGTGAAGATCGCTGACTTCAGCATCGCCCATGCGGTGCGTCAAGACCTCACCCAGACCATGCCATTGGGCTTCGTTGGCTCGCCGCGCTACATGTCGCCGGAGCAAGTGCACGAGGACGTCATCACCAATCAGACCGATCTCTTTTCGCTGGGCATCGTCGCGTATGAGTTGATCACCGGTCACCATCCATTCGGCGGCGAGACCTTCTCAAGTCTGGTCCACAAGATAGTCAACGAAGATCCGACCCCGATGAACACCTACCGGGCCGATACGCCCGAGGTGCTGGAGTTGATCATCCGTCGTGCGTTGGAGAAGAACCCCGTGCGCCGTTATCGCATGGGTTTGGATATGGTCTCGGACTTGAGTATGGCCTTCACCCATCTTGAGCGCCCGCAGGAAGACATCGCTGTCACTGCCAAGTTCGAGCGTGTCAAGCGGCTGGAGTTCTTTCGCGGTTTTCCCGACGCCGAGATCTGGGAGATCATCCGTGCCAGTGTGTGGCTGGAATTCGACGTCGGACACGCGGTGGTAGTGGAAGGCGAGGTCGACGATTCGTTTTTCATCATCGTCGACGGCGATGTTTCGGTGTCGAAGCTGGCGCAGCCCGTCGGCCAATTGCACGGTGGCGATTGTTTTGGCGAGATGGGCTACCTGAGCCGCATCAAGCGCACTGCGACGGTCAAGGCCGACGGGCCGCTGTCGTTGATCAAGATCAATGCAAACTTGATCGAGCAGGTTTCCGCCGACTGCCAGTTACGCTTCTACAAGGTTTTTCTGAAAGCCCTCATCGACCGTCTCGCACGCACCACCGAGATGGTGGCGCGCGGTCCCGCGCTGTAGTCGCTTACGAGTCACGCGCCGCGCGGTAGGCGGCGATCAGTGCGCTGGTCGAGGGGTCGTGAGTTGCGGCCGCGCGACCGCTGGCGAACTCCTCAAGAATGCTGCCCGCCAGCACCTTGCCGAGCTCCACCCCCCATTGGTCGAAGGCATTGATGTTCAACAACACGCTCTGCACATAGGTCTTGTGTTCATAGAGCGCGATCAGCGCACCCAGGGTGGCGGGTGTCAGGGCCTGCATGGTGATGAGGCTGCTGGGACGATTTCCGGGGATATCGCGATGGCGGCCGAGGGGGTCGGCGCTGTCGCCGGCACGACCGCGCATCAGGCCTTCGGCCTGGGCGATGCAGTTGGCGATGAGCATGTCGTGGTGCTCGCGGCGTGCCGCCGGGTGGGTGAGACAGGCGACGAAATCGATGGGCACGCGTCGTGTGCCCTGGTGCAGCAGCTGAAAAAAAGCGTGTTGGGCATTGGTACCGAGACCGCCCCAGGTGATCGGTGCGGAGTTGCAGTCCAGCGGCGCGCCGTCACGATCGACTTGTTTGCCATTGCTTTCCATTTCGAGCTGCTGCAAGTAGTCGGGCAAATAGCGCAGACGATCGTCATAGGGCACCACGGCTGCCGTTTCGGCGCCGAGGAAATTACTGTTCCACAGTCCGGTCAAGGCCAGCATGACCGGCAGATTGGCCGACCACGGCGCCGCGACGAAATGCTGGTCGAGGGCGTGCGCACCGGCCAGCAATTCACGGAAGCCGTCCATGCCGAGCGCTAAAGCGATGGGCAGACCGACCGCCGACCACAGCGAATAACGCCCGCCTACCCAGTCCCACAGCGGATAGACATTGTCGGCGGCGATACCGAATTCGACGGCGCGCGCGGGCGCTGCGCTGACCGCGACGAAGTGCTTGGCAATCGCTGCGGGGTCGGCAAAGCGCGCCGCCAGCCAGCTGCGCGCCGACATTGCGTTTAATCGCGTCTCGACCGTGGTGAATGATTTTGATGTGATGACGAACAAGGTCGACGCTGCATCCAGCGGGCTGACGACACGATCAAATTCGCCACCGTCGACATTGGCCAGGAAGTGCACCCGCACCCGACCCGCAGCTTGATAGCGCAGCGCGTCGCAGGCGAGTTGTGGCCCCAGATGCGAGCCGCCGATGCCGATGTTGACGATGTCGGTGATGCGTGCCCCCGCGTGCCCGCTCCAACGCCCATCGTGGACGGCGGCAACCAAGCTCGCCATGCGTGTGAGTACCGCCTCGACTTCACTCGCTACCGTTTGCCCGTCGACGACGGCGCTGCCGTGTGGACCGGCCCGCAGAGCGGTGTGCAAAACAGCGCGCCCCTCGGTCTGGTTGATGACATCACCGCGGAACATGGCAGCGATCGCCGCCGATAAACCGGCTGCGGCGGCCAGTGCTTCGAGCAGAGTCAGGGCTCGGCGGTCGAGCAGTTGCTTGGAAAGATCGAGCGTCAGACCCGCCGCCGCGAGTCGCAGGCGGGTCAAGCGGTCCGGTTCTGCATCGAATAAGGCGGCGATGGAGTGGGCGGCGAGATCGGCGCCGTGCTGTTCAAGGCGAGTCCAGAGCGGACGCAGTGCTGCTTGCATGATTGAAGATCCAGTTTGCAGGTTAAAGTGACGATAAACAGTGCAGGTGTCGAATGCATTTCATGCCGGCCCACGATGACCACGCTACTGCCTTGGCGCGATGCTCAGCCCGTGGCCGGTATGCCGCTCTCGGGATTTAAACTAATATTGACCGATGCTGCGGTACGCGGCCACTGGCATCCGCAGCCCGGTGGTGTAACCGCCGGTCGATCGGGCCCAACTTAAGCAGCGACCACGGAGCCACATG
>JANMJF010000356.1:0-6666 GCA_031371245.1 Pseudomonadota bacterium
GTCGGCATCAAAACCCTCGGCCGCATCATGAACGTGCTCGGCGAGCCTATCGACGAGCTCGGCCCCATCGGTGAAGACGAGTGGATGGTTATCCATCGCGAAGCACCGAAGTTCGTCGATTTGTCGCCCACCACCGAACTGCTCGAAACCGGCATCAAGGTCATCGACCTGGTCTGCCCGTTCGCCAAAGGCGGCAAGGTCGGCTTGTTCGGCGGCGCCGGCGTGGGCAAGACCGTCAACATGATGGAGCTCATTAACAACATCGCGACCGAGCATTCGGGTCTGTCGGTATTTACCGGTGTCGGTGAGCGGACTCGCGAAGGCAATGACTTCTACCATGAAATGCAGGAAGCCGGTGTCGTCGACGTCAAGGATTTCCAGAAGTCCAAGGTCGCCATGGTCTATGGCCAGATGAACGAGCCGCCCGGCAATCGCCTGCGCGTCGCGCTGACCGGCTTGACCATCGCCGAGAAGTTCCGCGACGAAGGGCGCGATGTGCTGCTCTTCATCGACAACATCTACCGCTTCACGCTCGCCGGTGTGGAGGTATCCGCGCTGCTCGGTCGTATGCCTTCCGCTGTGGGTTACCAGCCGACACTTGCCGAGGAAATGGGCAAGCTGCAGGAACGCATTACGTCGACCAAGACCGGTTCCATCACCTCGATTCAGGCGGTTTACGTCCCCGCTGACGACTTGACCGACCCGTCGCCAGCCACGACCTTCGCCCATTTGGATGCGACCGTGGTGCTGTCGCGACAAATCGCCGAGCTTGGCATCTATCCAGCGGTGGATCCGCTCGATTCCACCAGCCGTCAGCTCGATCCGCTGGTCGTCGGGCAGGACCACTACGACACCGCGCGCGCCGTGCAGAACACTCTGCAGCGTTACAAAGAGCTGCGCGACATCATCGCGATCCTCGGCATGGACGAGTTGTCTGAAACCGACAAGCTGGCGGTCTACCGGGCACGCAAGATCCAGCGCTTCTTATCGCAGCCGTTCTCGGTCGCCGAAGTGTTCACCGGTACGCCCGGTAAATACGTGTCACTCAAGGATACGATCGCAGGCTTCAAGGCCATCGTGGCCGGTGAGTACGACCATCTTCCCGAACAAGCCTTCTACATGGTGGGTTCGATTGAAGAAGCGGTCGAGAAGGCCAAGAAGATTTAAGTTAGCCAACAGCGAGACAGGATATGGCCATGACCGTACACGTCGACATCGTGAGCGCGGAACGCGGAATCTTCTCGGGCCTTGCCGAGATGGTGTTCGCACCCGCCATTCTCGGTGAAGTCGGTATTGCGCCGGGCCATACCCCGCTTCTTACCCGACTCGGTCCGGGCGAAGTGCGGCTCAAGCTCGAAGATGGCAAGGAGCAGGCGTTCTATATTTCGGGCGGCATGCTCGAAGTGCAGCCGCGCGTGGTGACGGTTTTGTCCGATACGGCCGAACGCGCTGAGGATCTCGACGAAGCGGCAGTGATGCGCGCCAAAGAAGCTGCCGAACGCTTGCTGAGCGATCATGCGGGCGCCATGGATTATGCCAAGGCCCGCGCTGAGCTGGCGGAAACCGTCGCCCAGTTGCAGACCATCGCCCGTCTGCGTCGTCGCGGCGGACGCTGAGCGCCGCTTTAATTCCCCCGGCGGCGGCCGCTATGCGGGTGGTCGCAGCGTGCAGATTGTCGCGGTCCCGGGACCGCGCGTACCATCGGCCACTTGCCGCGCATACCAGCAATTCCAACCAGCCACGCGCCAAGTAAGGGAAGCCTTATGTCCGCAGCGATCATCGTTCTTGCCGCCGGGCAGGGCAAACGCATGCATTCCGAGCTGCCCAAGGTCATGCATCGCGTGGCCGGCAAGACTATGGTCGAACACGTGCTCGATAGCGCGGCCGAAGTGGCCACCGCGATACCGGTGGTGGTCTATGGCCATGGCGGCGAGCGGCTGCGCGAGGGGCTCGCCCATCGCGCCGTGACTTGGGTAGAACAGGCCGAGCAGCTGGGTACCGGTCATGCCGTCGCCCAGACCTTGGCGGCGTTACCGGACCATGGACTGGTGCTGATTCTCTATGGCGACGTGCCGCTGTTGCGTGCGGCTTCTCTCGCCAGTCTGCTGGCAGCAGGACAGGACAGCGGTTTCGCGGTATTGACCGTCACGATGAGCGACCCGAGCGGCTATGGACGCATCGTGCGCGATGGGGCCGGCAATGTCGCGCGCATCGTCGAGCATAAGGATGCGAGCGCCGCCGAACTCGCCCTTGGCGAAATCAACACCGGCATCATGGCCATCGACGTGGTGCGGCTGAAGCGCTGGATTCCGCGCCTCGGCAACGCCAACGCCCAGTCTGAGTACTACCTGACCGACTGCGTCGAGATGGCAGTCGCCGAAGGCGTTACGGTCAGGGGCGTCTTGATCGACGACGCTGACGAGGCGATGGGCGTCAACAACCGTCGCCAGCTCGCCGAGGTCGAGCGTATCTACCAACGACGCCGCGCCGGCGAGCTGCTCGATGCGGGCGTGACTTTGTTCGATCCGGCGCGCATCGACATCCGCGGTGAACTCATCTGCGGTCGCGATGTGATCATCGACATCAATGTGGTGTTCGAAGGTCGGGTGGTGCTGGGCGACAAGGTGCGGATTGGCGCCAACAACGTGATTGCCAACACGACTGTCGGCGATGGTGTCGAGATCCTGCCGAACTGTGTCATTGAGTCGGCCACTATCGGACCCGCTTCGCGTATCGGCCCCTTCTCGCGAGTACGCCCCGAGACCCATCTGGGGCGCGACACCCACATTGGCAATTTCGTCGAGATCAAGAAGTCCGACATCGGAGATGGCAGCAAGGTCAATCACCTCGCCTATGTCGGCGACGCCGAAATCGGCCGTGCGGTGAATGTCGGCGCGGGTACTATTACCTGCAATTACGATGGCGCCTTCAAACACAAGACCATCATTGAGGACGACGTCTTCGTCGGCTCAGATACGCAGCTGGTCGCGCCGGTGCGCATCGGACGGGGCGTGACCATTGCTGCAGGCACGACGGTCACCGAGGATGTCGAAGCCGACAAGCTCGTCATCAGCCGCGTGCGACAGAAGACCATCAGCGGCTGGCAGCGTCCTGTGAAACCGAAGAAGTAACGCGATGTCCGTGGCGACCGACAGGCGCCATAGAATTAGAACGTTCGTTTGAAGGAGAGGGTATGTCGTCGTTACCAGCTACCGCCGATCTGTATGACACCCACGGCGAGAAGCTACGGGTAGTGGCGCCAATCTTCCGCAACTATGGCGGTCTTGTGCACTTCGCCGGCCCCGTGGTCACCTTGAAAGTCTACGAGGACAACTCTCTGGTGCGCAGCGCGCTCGAAGAGCCGGGCGAGGGCCGTGTGTTGGTTGTCGATGGCGGCGGCTCGCTGCGCTGTGCGCTGGTGGGCGACAATCTGGCCGAGCTCGGTCACCAGAACGGCTGGGCGGGCATCGTGGTGTACGGCTGCATTCGCGATTCGGCGCCGATCGCTACCATCGCAATCGGTGTGAAAGCCATCGCCGCTAATCCGCGCAAGAGCGTTAAGAAGGGTGAGGGTGAACGCGATGTCATAGTGCGTTTTGCCGAGGTCGTGATCGCGCCCGGCGATTATCTGTACGCGGATATCGATGGCGTCGTCGTGGCAGACTACAAGTTGCACTGATTTTGGCGCCCTGCAAACAATGTCCGACTTCAGTCGGACATTGTTTGCATAGCCCATCGTCGCCAAAACGAACCGGGGAAGAGCGCCATGATCACCTCCACGCCATTCAAAGTTGCATGCGTACAGAATTGCGCGACCAACGATCAGCACGCCAATCTGGCCAAGGTTGACGAACTCGTGCGCGCGGCCCACGCCAAGGGCGCGGCGCTGGTCTGCCTGCCGGAGTTCTTCTGCAATCTCGAGCCCGGCGATGGCAGCTACTTCGACAACGGCTTCGAGGCCGACGATCACCCGGCACTCGCGGCGCTGCGGGCACTGGGGCGCGAACTCGGGTTGTGGTTACTGCTGGGCTCCATCCCGGTCCGCGCCGCTGATCGCAAGGTTCACAACCGCTGCATGGTGCTCGACCCGCTAGGCGCCATCGTCGCCACCTACGACAAGATTCATCTGTTCGATGTCGCTATCAAGGACGGGCAGAACTACAAGGAGTCCACCAGTGTCGCTGCCGGTGGGCAGGCGGTGATCGCAGCGCTGCCCTGGGGCGGGCTCGGTCTGACCATTTGTTACGACCTGCGCTTTCCCCATCTCTATCGCCAGCTTGCGCAGAACGGTGCGAGCTTCCTGAGCATCCCTGCTGCCTTTACCGCCAAAACCGGCGCGGCCCATTGGCACACGCTGGTCCGAGCGCGCGCGATCGAGACGGGTTGTTATGTCTTTGCGCCCGGCCAGTGCGGCACGCGTCCCTGGGGCCGGGCGACCTATGGTCATTCGCTGATCGTCGATCCGTGGGGCACGGTGCTGGCCGATGGCGGTGAAGAAGAAGGCGTGATCGTTGCCGAGATTGATCCCGCTCGCGTCGAGCAAGTGCGGCGCATGATTCCCTCGCTCAGTCACGATCGTTCAATCGCCGATCCGACGGCCTGAACTGATCCGTGCCGTGTAGCCGGGAGTTCAGGACATATTCACGCCTAGCTCGCTAGCTTGCATTCGTTTCCGACTCAAGGTTGGCGAGCGATGAAATCTGTCGGCGGCGAGGCACATACCCCGAGCCCGGGGCCTGGGCTATGATTCAAACATGCGGCTAGGTATCCGCCATCTGTTGATCGTCGTGCTGGCGCTGATCGCCGGCCCGCTGCACGGGGCCGAGAGCGACGCCGCCAACGCCATGTCCACTGACGTGGTGGAAGACGCTGGCGCCGCCGCGCGCCAAGCTGTCAGTATGACTGGCGGGCGCGTACTCGACGTGCAGAAGCGCTTTTTCGGCGAGCGCGCGGTGTATGTCGTCAAAGTGTTGTTGCTCGACGGTCGCGTCAAGATCGTCGAGATCGAGGCCAATCCGACCTCTACCCCTGACTTCATGGAACGCTGATGCGCATTCTGGTCATTGAAGACGAAGAGACCTTGCGCGCGCAACTCGTTGAGCGCCTGCGCCGCGAAGGCTACGCCGTCGATGAAACCGGTTCGGGACGCGAAGGTGAGTTCTACGGGCTCGAATATCCTATCGACGCTGCGATCGTCGACCTTGGACTGCCCGATCTGCCGGGGGCGACGATCATCGAGTCCTGGCGTAGACAGAAACGCACTTTCCCGGTTCTGATCCTGACCGCGCGCGGGCGCTGGGAGGACAAAGTTGCCGGTCTCGAACTCGGCGCCGACGACTATCTGGTCAAGCCTTTCTACCACGAAGAATTGCTGGCACGGTTGCGCGCCTTGTTACGCCGCGCCGCTGGCTGGAGTCAGTCGCGTATTGAGGTCGGGCCACTGGTTATGGACCTCGGCACCAAGCGCGTGACGGTCGAAGCGCGTGAACTCGAACTGACCGCACTCGAATTCAAAGTGCTGGAATTCCTCATGCTGCGCGCTGACGACGTATTGTCGAAGTCGGAATTGACTGAACACCTCTACGAAGACGACGCCGAGCGCGACAGCAATGTGCTCGAAGTGATCATCGGGCGGCTGCGCAAGAAGATCGATCCCGAGCGCACGCTGAATCCGATCGAGACCATTCGTGGCCAGGGTTACCGCCTGCGTCTGGCGGCTCGCGATCCCCAAGCCTGATCCGGCCAGCGTCAACTCTGCGCGATGACTTCGCTGCGCACGCGGGTTTTGTTGAGCGCCAGCGTGGTGTTGGTGACGGCGTTGAGCTGCGCCAGTGTGCTGCTCGATCGCGCTTTTCGCGAAAGCGCTTTGAACGCGGTCGAAGATCGCTTGCGTGGGCGTATTTATATGTTGATTGGCGCTGCCGACTTCGACGCGCCTGCGACGCGCCCGCTGGTTGGTGAACTACCCGATTCAACACTCGCCATGCCGGGCACCGGCAGCTACGTGCGCATCCTCGCCGACAACGGCAAGACCCGCTGGCAGAGCCGTTCGCTGCTCGGACTCAATCTGCCGCTACCACGCCGCATAGCGACCGGCACTTGGCGACTTGAGCGCACCACCACATCGGCTGGCGAAGGTTTGTTCGCGCTCGGTTATGCCATCCTGTGGGAAGGTGTGGGCAAGCGTAAACCACGACAGTTCGTGATCCAGGCCTACGAAAACGAGAACCTCTATCTCAGTAACGTCACGCGTTTTCGCAGAAGCTTGTGGCTGTGGTTTGGCGGCTTGAGTGTGGGGCTGCTGGTGGTGCAGACATTGAACCTCAACTGGGGGCTGCGTCCCCTGCGCAGCGTCGATGATGAAGTGCGCGAGATCGAAGCCGGCAGCCGCGAAGCGATCACCGGCAAATACCCCAAGGAACTGCAGTCGCTGACGCGCAACTTAAACCGCCTGCTGCGCCACAATCGTGACAGTCTGCGCCGCTATCGCAACGCCTTAGGCGACCTCGCCCATTCGATCAAGACACCGCTGGCAGTACTACGCAATGAGTTCGCGAGCGACCGCGAAGCGAGTCCGCACGACACCGCGCTTGAGCAGATCGGGCGCATAGACCGCACGGTTGAATACCACCTGCACCGCGCTGCTGCCGCCGGACGATCGTTGCT
>JANMJF010000357.1:0-1874 GCA_031371245.1 Pseudomonadota bacterium
GCCGAAACCTTCAATGCCGTGGCCGCGGCGGTGCTGGCGTTCCACGCTCGCGGCACACTGGAGTACATCGATTTCCCCGCCGATCTGGCTGGTGCTTATCAGGCTTACACCGAAGCTGATTTGACGCGCTTGCGCGCGGCCGGATACACCACGTCCATGCGCGACGTAGCGACCGGCGTGCGGGAGTATTTGCACTGGCTAACTTCCTGAGGCGACTCTATACGGCGCTGTTGGCGCTGCTGATGCCGGTCTTGTTGGCGCGCTTGTTTGTCCGCAGCCGCCGCACACCCGCGCAGGCTAAGCGTTGGCGTGAGCGCCTGGGCTACTACCAGCACCCGCCATCCGCCCGACGGCCAATCTGGATCCATGCGGTGTCGGTCGGCGAGACCATGGCGGCAGTGCCACTGGTGCGCGCGTTGCAGGAGCAGCTCGGTGGTGTCGACGTACTGCTTACCACCACCACCCTGACCGGTGCCGACACGGTCGTGCGTATGTTCGGCGCTACGGTGCAGCACGCCTATTTCCCCTATGACTTGCCGCAGGTGTTGGAACGATTCCTGACGCATTTTCAGCCACGCATGCTGGTGGTGATGGAAACCGAGTTGTGGCCCAACACTTTCACCGCCTGTCGTCGTCGAGCGCTGCCCATCGTGCTCGCTAACGCACGCTTGTCGGCGCGCTCGATGGCCGGTTATCGGCGCTTTGCTACCCTCAGTCGCGATACCGTGCGCAGCATCGATCACATCGCCGCGCAGACTAACGAAGACGCCGCGCGCTTCATCGCCTTGGGTGCCGACGCACATCGTATTGCTGTCATCGGCAGTCTGAAATTCGATCTTGATCTGCCCGCCAGTGTGCACGAACAGGCGGCGGCCGTGCGTCGAGATCTTGGCATCAATCGGCCACTGTTGATCGCGGCCAGCACGCGCGAAGGCGAGGAAGAACTGGTATTGGACGCGTTTCTGGAAATCGAACGGCAGCTGCCCCAATCCTTGTTGCTGCTGGTGCCGCGTCATCCACAACGTTTCGACCAGGTAGCTCAATTATGTGCGAGCCGTGGGCTGCGTTGTCGGCGTCGCAGCCAGTCCAGCGTGTGCACCCCTGAGGATCAGATTTATCTGCTCGACAGCATGGGCGAGCTGCCGCGTCACTACGCAGCAGCGGATGTCGCCTTCGTCGGCGGCAGTTTGCTGCCTTTTGGCGGGCATAATGTCCTTGAGCCGGCGGCCTTGGGTAGACCGGTGTTGGTCGGACCGCACACGTTTAATTTTGCCGAGATCGTGCGCTTGCTGCACGAAGCCGGCGGCCTGCTGGTGGTCGATGACGCCCAGCAGCTGGCGAGCGCAGCGGTGAACTGGTTACGCGACAGTAACGAACGTGATCGGGTTGGCGCCCTGGCCTGCGATATCGTGCATCGCCATCGCGGCGCGACCCATCGCACGGTCGGTGTGATAGGGGATCTGCTGGCCGGGCGTTGGTGAATATCGTCAAGCCGCGTCAGCTGCTTGCCGCTAAGCGCGAAGCTGCGCGACAGATCGCAACTTGCGCGCTAGCGACTGCTAAACTTTCGCCGCCAGCCACGAGTCTCTGCTCTGCAAATTGTTAGTTTGAAACGGAGTATCCAGCCATGAGTCTTGCCACAGCCTTGCGAGCGCCCCTCGCCCTAACCCTGGTCGCGCTGAGCGCGACGAGTCTGCATGCCCAGCAAGGTGGTGCCTTTGCCTATCCCAAGGCCGGCCAGTCCGAGCAACAGCAGTCCAAGGACCGCTACGAATGTCACCAATGGGCGGTTTCCCAAACCGGTTTCGACCCGAGCACGGCACCGCCGCTGGCCGCCGCGCCACCGCCGGCTGGCGGCTACGCGAGTCAGCCAG
>JANMJF010000054.1:0-3681 GCA_031371245.1 Pseudomonadota bacterium
GCCTGGTGCCGCTGCCGGTGGCAGAGCGTCACGGCATGATCTTCGTCCGCCACACGCCGCGCGGCGCGGCGTTCGCTGTCGACAACTTGCTGGGTGCGGACTTGAGCGCCGAGCTCGCGGCCTACGAGCTGGCGCGCTGGCATCACTTTGAGACGCGTACGCTGGACTACGCGATGAATTGGAAAGGCGTGATCGACACCTTTCTCGAGGTTTACCACTTCGGCAAGTTGCACCGCACCTCGATCGCGTCGATCTTCTACGATAACTTGGCGTTGTTCGACGCCTTCGGACACCATCTGCGCATGTCGGCGGCACGTCGTTCGATCGAGAGCACACGCGGACTCGAAGCCGACACCTCAGATCTGCTGGTGCACATGGCGCATGTGTACGTGCTGTTCCCTAACGGCATCCTGGTGCGTCAGGGTGAACAGTTCGAAACCTGGCGCGTTTATCCCGGCGCCACACCGGACAGTTGCCGCATGGTGGTGTCGATGTTCACGCCGACACCGGCGACCAGCGACAGCGCACGCCGGCATTGGGACAACAACATGAACCTCTTGATGAACGTCGTGCTCGGCGAAGACTTCCCGGTCGGTGCCGGCATCCAGGCCAACTTCCACAGCGGCGCGCAGGACACCGTAATCTACGGGCGCAACGAGCCGGCGATCGCACATTTCCATCGTTCGCTGCGCGCGGTCATGGGCCTGCCGGCGCTCGCCACCACCTCATCCACGGAGTCGCGCTGAACGGCGCACGCCGCAAGGCCGCTGACGCGCATGTGCCGATCACGGTCGACGAACTCGGCGCGGATGCCGTCGATCAAGCGGTCAGAGTATGTGACATCGGTGCAGTCAAATAGAGACTGCGCGAGCATCCGCTTCGAAGACTCTACCCTTTGATCCCCTGCAAGTGTGATTTAGTACCGCTTACTTGATGAATCGCCATCACGTCCGCTACAGTTGCTTCGTCCTTCATATCGTTACTGTGCACGGGGGCGCGCATGAAATCCCACACATACCGCTCCAACCGCACCACTATGCTGGTGGGAGCGCTGGCGGCCGCTGCGCTGGCGACCCACGCCAGTCAGGCAACAACCTTGCAAACCACTGTGTCTGTTTCTAACGAACGATCCTTCTGGGACGCTAGTGTTTGGATTCCGGCGCAGACGCCGGGACCCGGCGACACTGTTCGAATCGGTAACGTCGGACCTCGACTGTACTTGGGCGATTTTGCGCCGTTTGCAGCTCAGAGCGGTCAGATTTCGCGGCTGCATTTCGATGGGACGTCGGCCTTGCATGTGCTGGACTGGCGCAGTAAGCCGGCCGGTGGTCAGGCCGGCGGTCTCCGCTTCTCGCAGGACGACCCTGCCGATTTCGGTGTCGGGATCCGGGTCGGTCGTATCAGCGGGCAATCGGGTAGCCTGGTGCCGTCGCAAAACCAGGTGATCTTTATCGATGCAGAGAACGCCGCCGCAGATGCGATGAACATCCGCATCGGCGGCGGCGCCTTCTCGAACGGGGATTCCAGGGAGGCCCTGCAGCTGTTCAACTCGCATCCAACAACCCTGCATGCAAATGACGTCATACTCGACAATGCCGGTCGTACTCAGCTCTATATCGGTGGCACCAATCTGGTTGCGAACGGACTGTTTGTGGGAACGGGAATCGATGCGGCTGTGATCGTTGACAGAAGCGCCCTCACCGCCAAGCAGGCGAGCTTCGCTAACCACGGCTCGGGTACCTCCCAGGTGCCACTCCTCGTGGCCAGTGGCGGATCGGCGACTATCGACAACCTCAGCTTCCAGGTAAGCGGCGCGAGCTCCGCAAGCACGATCCAGATTGGCACGCCCGCGATTGCGTTCGAAAGCGGCGGGACAGCCAGTGTCGGTATTGCTTCCGTGTTCGCTAACGGTGGAGGGACCGCCAAGCTTGTTGTCGATGGCGTCGGCGGGGCTGCGACCTCACTCACGATGAAGCAGTTCTTTGGCACAACCGAGGGCGGCGGGACGCTCGAATTGCGGGCCATCAACGGTGGCCATCTCGCATTGTCGCAAGCGACTTTGTCCAACTCGCCATCGACACCCGGCCAACTGAACATAGTCGTCGATGGCGCCGGATCGCAGCTTAGCGGAAGTGCCGGGTCCAAGCTTTTCCCAGGCTCGCTCGATGTCGTGAATGGCGACGTGGGCTTCAAATTTTCCAATGGCGGCGCATGCATCGATTGCGAACTGAATGTCGCCGCTACCGGCCACGCGATCATTTCTGGCGATTCGACGATTGACTTCACGCGCATCAAATTGGATGGACGCGATAACAGTTTCGGTTCGACGCCGGCACGTGCCACGATGGCGAGATCCTTGAACACCTCGGCTGCTCCCGAAGTCATCGCCGGTAGCGTGAACGTCGATTCCGACTTTGTCTTGTTCGCTGACGGTTCGAAAATCGGCGGCGACCTGAACACAGCACCGACTACGGGGTCGCGGCTGAATATTGAAGATGGTTCGCACCTGCGCATCGGCCTGGATCCAGCGAGCGTAGAAGCCCCGCTCCTCGCACTCGGCGCGCTCGGCACGGTCACGATTGGCCCCAGCTCCTCTGCGTACATCGGCGATCCGCTCGCAACTGCGAGCTACGTGCCAGGGATGATGACGCTCGCCGCAGGTGGCAACCTCTACGGCAACGGTACCATCAACGGCAGCGGCTTCAGCGCGGGATTCAATCCGACCGTGCTCAACACCGGCGGCACAGTGCACCCCGGCTTCTCACCGGGCAAGCTGACCATCGACGGTCAGTACATCCAGCAGGACGGCGAGCTCGAACTTGAGATCGCCGGATCGAACCCAGGTGAATACGACGTGCTCGATGCCAGCCAGGGCGCCCAGCTTCTCGGCGGCAGGATTCGTATCGTGTTGCTGAACGGCTTCGTTGGCGTCAACGGCACACGCTTCGACTTCTTCGGCAGCAGTGGTCTCAACTTCTTCGATCCGCGCCTGACGATCATGGACGAGACCGGCCTTGGGCTGGTGTTCAACTTTTCTACCGGCGCCGTGACTATCGGCGCACCCGTTCCGCTACCCCCCATGGCGCCGTTGTTCGCGCTCGAATGTTTGGCTTTGCTCGTAATCAGTCGGCGCAGGCCGACGAGTCGCTCGCCGGCTACAAACTAAATTTATGCATTCGCCGCTGCGACGGCCGGTCGCAGCGATATTTATGAGGCGTCACACTTCGAGGCATAGGCGGTATTGGCGTCGTTGGGTTTTATCTCCACGTGTGCGGCTCGTCACGCGCCACCGCGCGCTGCCTCAGTCGATCACCGCCACCGCTTCGATTTCAATCAGCCACTCCGGCGCTGCGAGTGCGGCGACGCCGACCAAGGTGCTCGCCGGTGGTTTGTCCTGGGGCAGATACTTGCTGCGTACAGCGGCGATGATCGCACGCTGCGCCGGTGTGTAACCCACCACGAAGGTCGTGATCTTGACTACGTCGGCAAACGTTGCGCCGGCAGCATGCAGGGCGGTCTGCAGATTCTGCATGACCTGTTCGGTTTGTGCGCCGAGGTCGCCGATGCCAACCGTCTGACCGGAGGGGTCCATGGCAACCTGGCCGGCGATATACAAGGTCTCGGCGCCTCGCGCGCCAACGACATGGGTGTAGGTGGGGGCGTTGGCCAGACCGGCCGGAC
>JANMJF010000395.1:0-1912 GCA_031371245.1 Pseudomonadota bacterium
CAGCACCCGATTGAGCGCGCGCCCCTCGGCATCGAGCGTTTGCGACGGCGTGCCGGCGCTGGCTGCCGGGCGAAAACCGAGCAGATCGGCGATGTAAGGCACGGCCCAGTCGTCGGCGGTCTCGATGAACCAGTTGTCGTATAGATGGGCGATGTCGTCTTCGACCAGATTGACCTGTTCGGAGATCGTGCGCAGCAGCGCCTGCAGCGGATAGCCGTGCTCGGCATCGCGGATGCGGTAGATCGCCGGCAGGTTGCGGTACAGGCGATCGATGCGTGGGTCTGATAGGGTCGACAGGGCGGTCATGGTTACGCTCGCTCAGTTCGCTGAAGTGTTGGTGTGTTCAGGTGATTTGATTGAGGATCAAGGTGTCCGATACCGCCGGCGAGAACATCGCCAGACGCGCTGGACGGATCGCAGCGCCTTCGAGTTCCGCGCGGCCGGCTTCCACGCGCTGAGCAGGAATCTCGGCAGGCTTCAGGTTCAACGTGCCGCTATGCGCGCCGGTGATGATGCCGACGGTGTCGGTGATGAAACCCTGTGTCACCAGCACACGTTTGCCGTTCTGCTGTGGGTCGACGAAGGTTGCGGGGATACCGCCGAAGTTGTCGACATCGACCCACGCCACGCCGCGCACCAACTGGATGGCGGCAATCGCCTCGCACAGCAGCGCCGGCCGCGCCAGCGGACGCTGGTCGAAACCGAAGCGCTCGAGCAGGCGCTCGCGCACGGCGGTCGCCACCGCTTCCCAACGATAGCCCGCAGCCAACCGAATGCGTGCTTGCAGCACCAAAGTCACCAGTTCGCGCAGCGCCACCTGCACGACCAGCCCTGGGTCGCCAAGGTCGCGCAACGATGCCAGTAGATTGCGGTAGAGATCGGATTGCGGATCGATAGGCATGTCTTCGACCCCGGCAACGGTGATATGCACCAGTTCGCGCAGGCCGTCGCTGAGCCGTACTGCGTCGGCCTTGGCGATGCCGGCATACATGCGCGTGAAGTCGGCATAATCGGAGGTCGATACCAGACGGTCCAGCGCGATCACCGAGCGCGGCGCGTTGTCGCGAATCAGACCGATGGTTTCGCGATCGGCACCGCCGGAAGCGCGCAGCGGATTGATCACTTCCTTGACGCCGAGCGGGCGAGTCACCAGCAGGCTGATCTGATTGGCCGCGGCATTGCCGCCCTTGCCGATACCGCTGCGATATTCGGCGCGGACATTCTCGAAGCCGGTCGGCAGCCGCGTGCCGTCGATGCCGTTGCCAAACGTGACCGTCGTGACGCCGTCGTCGGCGGTGCGGGTGACAAATGCGCGCGCATCGGCGCCGATGCCGGCAAGGCTGTCGGCTTCGCGCCATTCGACATCGTTGACCAGCACCTTCAGCGTACTGGTCGCGCCGGCGGCGGTCGGTGCGGGTCGCCAGGTCAGCGGCGGTTGGCGCAGCGCGAAACGCTGCAACGATTGTGTGCCGTCGCCACTGCCCATCACCTCCTGGCGCGTTTCGCCATGGCTGGCGGTTACCACATTGCCATGGATGCGCAGGGTGTCGCGCTTGTACTGGTACGCCGTTGGCGTCGCCAGCTGTAGCGTGGTGTGCGGGCGGTCGCCAGGTAAGGTGACGTCGTAGTCGTGAACCAAGCCCGACACCATCAGCAGTTCGCTGACGCGCACGCCGTCCACGCCGGGGATATCGCTGCGCTCGCCTTCGAAGATCACCCAGCGGCCGGATTTCAGCGACTCGTGCAGCGGACCGAGTTCGATCTCCTGCCCAGATACACTTGCTTCCATGGGCATGTCGGCCAATTGCAGCTGCCGTTTCTGGGGATGGACGCGGGTCTTGCGCAGCTCAGCGATGCTGAACGGGAGTTCGTTCCCCGCGACCTCGCGCCACGGGCTGCCGGCGAATTCGAT
>JANMJF010000445.1:0-1536 GCA_031371245.1 Pseudomonadota bacterium
ACAATTGATCATCCATCGTCGTTCTCCAGTGCGGCGGGCATTGCGAGCCGGGGAGGGGAGTTTCGCCGAGGGTCCCGCCATGTTCAATCGCGCCAGGCGCTGGTGACCCGCTCAAGGCCGGCTAGATCGCGATGGCTCGCGATACGTACCAGACCGGCGCTAGCGAGCATCCCATGCACCAGCGCGCCCTGGGCGTGGCCGTGTTCGAGGGCGATGAAGCCATTGCGCTTTAAGCACTGCGGCGCACGCGCGATGATGGCGGCCAGTGCCGCGCCGCCAGCGTCGTCGGCATAAACCGCCTCGACCGGTTCGAACGCGACCGCTGCGTCGACGGCCTCTGTGTGTCCGACATAGGGCGGATTGGACACAATCACATCGCAGCACGCAGACCCAACCGCCGCCAGCCAGTCGCCGCGTACACAGCCGATGCGGGCAAGCTGCAAGCGCTCGAAATTGCCGCGCGCGACCGCCAGCGCCGCCGCCGAGCGATCGCTGGCGAAGACCGTCAGCGCTGGCCGCTCATGGGCGATTGCGGCGGCCACCGCGCCACTGCCGGTGCCGAGATCGAGCAGCACGCCGGGTGTTGCGCTTGGCCATGCCGCAAGTGTCACTTCGACCAACAGCTCAGTCTCGGGGCGCGGCACCAATACCTCGGGCGTGATGTGTAAGGCCAGCGACCAGAATTCCGTCTCGCCGGTCAGATAGGCCAGCGGTGTAGCCCGAGCACGCGCCGCGATGAGCGCGTCGAAATGCATGACGGCAGAGGCGTCGAGTTCGAATTCCGGTGTGCAATACAGATGTGTGCGCGTCACGCCGAGACAGTGTGCCAGCAGCAATTCCGCATCGAGCCGCGCTGATTCACTTGCATCGAGCCGCGCTGTCGCGGCGCGCAAGGCCAGCGCCACTGTCAGCGTTGCGCTCACGGTGTCAGTTATCGAGCCCGAGCTGGGCCATGAGATCGGCCTGATGCTCGGTTAACAGCGCTTCGATAACGAGATCGACCTCGCCTTCCATCACCTCATTGAGCTTGTAGAGCGTGAGATTGATGCGGTGATCGGTGATACGGCCCTGGGGAAAGTTGTAAGTGCGGATGCGCTCTGAACGATCGCCGCTGCCGACCAGATTGCGTCGTGTCTGCGCTTGCTCGGCTTGCTGGCGACCGCGTTCGGCGGCGAGCAGACGGGAGCGCAGCAGACTCATGGCCCGCGCGCGGTTCTTGTGTTGGGAACGCTCGTCCTGGCACTCCACCACCACACCGCTCGGGATATGCGTGATGCGGATCGCTGAATCGGTCTTGTTGACGTGCTGGCCACCGGCGCCCGACGCGCGGAAGGTGTCGATACGCAGATCTTTGGTGTTGATATCGACGTCTTCGATGGCCTCCACCGCCGGCATCACAGCCACGGTGCAGGCCGAGGTATGAATGCGGCCCTGGGACTCGGTGTCCGGCACGCGCTGCACGCGATGGGCGCCGGATTCGAACTTGAGACGCGCGTAGACACCCTGGCCGGTGATCTTCACGATCACCTCTTTGTA